>JARHYT010000087.1 GCA_029264775.1 Helicobacter sp.
TAAAAGCTCTTGTTCCAAGATAATTACTAAATAAACTTTCATAACCAAAATTTACATCAATATCCCAAGAGTTATTATAATATCCATCCCAAACACTTGAATCTACTTTACCAGAACCAGCATAACCGACCATACCATATCCACCATCAACACCTACAAACACCTTTGCTTGTGCTAAAGATATGCTTAAAAGTCCTAATGCTAACATTTTTTTCATATTCTGCTCCTTTTTAAAAGCTATGATTAATAATAATCATAGCTTTTAAAAAGCAAAAGTTATGCCATGTAAATAAAAAAACAGATATCACTTGTTTTCTAAAATCTCAAGAGTTATTCTTGCTGCCTCTTGTTGAGCTATTTTTTTACTAGCACCCTCACCTATTGCATAAATATTATCTCCAATTTTTACTTGCATTGTAAAACTTTTTTTATGATCAGGTCCTTTTTGCAACAATAGCTCATATATAGGGATACATCCAAATTTTTCCTGTGTATATTCTTGAAGTCTTGATTTATAATCCCTTAATAGCGTATTTTCATCGATATCAAATTCTCCTAACATAATAGGATAAAACACCCTTTTAACTTCATTTAAACCGGATTCTATATATATAACTGCCATAATAGCTTCAAATGCATCACTTAAAAGACTAGCTTTTAATCTACCACCATTATTGTCTTCAGAAATAGATAAATTTATATAATCTCCTAAATGTATAGACATAGCAAGTTTATAAAAAGATTTTTCATTAACAAGTGATGCACGCATTTTTGATAATATGCCCTCATTTTTTTGAAAAAATTTATTATATAAAAACTCAGCAACCACCAAATCAAGTACAGCATCACCTAAAAATTCTAGTCTTTCGTTATTATATGGCTTTCTAAGTGATTTATGAGTTAAAGCTTCTCTTAATAATTCCCTATTTTTAAATACATAATCAAGTTTTTTTTCTAGTAAGGCAATGTCTTTCACCTTCATACACATTAAAATACCCCTTTATATTATTAAGTGAAATTCTACCAAAAAATACATACAATATCAAATAAAATAATATTATCATTTCTTTTGTTTCCTATGATATAATTTTCTACATAATAAATTTGAATGATTACATGTAATAATATATTGATTATTTGAATTTACTTTAATTGTGAGATATAATCTCTGGCTTTGTATTGTCAATATATATTTTTGATTTTGCAAAACTAACGAAAAATATTTATTATTCACCTGATATTTATTTAAAACTTCTTGTATAAATGCCATATTATTTTTTTGCTTGTTTAAAAATGTTGTATATACGCTATCGTTTAAAGTTTTCTGTATCATTTGTATATATTTACTTGCCTGCATTATCGCAATATTCCTAAATACATACGGCTTAATTACAAAAATTGAAAAAATAGATACTAATAACAGACAAAAAAGTATTTCAAGAAAGCTAAAAGCTCTCATATGCTTATCATATAATATTTTATATATCAAGATTCCTAACATCTCTAGCATGTTTTTGTATATATTGTCTTCTAGGTTCTACTTCATCACCCATAAATATATTAAACATTTCATCTGCTTGCTCATCATTCTCTATTTTTACTTGAATTAATGTTCTATTTTGAGGAGACATTGTAGTCTCCCATAATTCTTCTTTGTTCATCTCACCCAAGCCCTTATACCTACTAATTTCTGCACCTTTTTTTGTAGCTTCCTCTATATCCTCTAAGCTAGATATTATATCTTTTCCTTCTAAAAATTCTAATTCTCTTTCTTGTATTTTTTTAAATATTTTTTTGCATTCTTTAAAACTATTATCGTGAAATAAATTTCTTGTAATTTTTAATTCTGTGATGCCTAAATTTGTTTGTATATTCAATACAATACTTAATTCGTCTTTATGATTTTTTAAGATACTAAAACCTTTATCTAGTAAATATTTTTTAATACCCTGCTCTAAATTT
Organism: Helicobacter sp.; assembly: GCA_029264775.1. Taxonomy (GTDB): domain Bacteria; phylum Campylobacterota; class Campylobacteria; order Campylobacterales; family Helicobacteraceae; genus Helicobacter_A. The sequence goes on from JARHYT010000087.1 coordinate 1,963, forward strand.
TCAAAATTATGGGTATCTAAATCATTTTCGACCAAATATCTAATTATATATTGTACAGGATATCTTTTTTCTAGCTCATTAATTAAAAGTCTATAATGAGAAATAATCTTTAATATTTGCAATAACTCATTATTTCCTATACCCCTAAATTTGAAATTTTCAATACCATTCTCAATTAAGAAATCACTCAACGCCTTATCGTCTTTTAAATATATTTCCTTCTTACCTTTTTTGTACTTATACAAAGGTGGTTGTGCTATATAAATATAACCATCTTGTACGAGAGGTTTAAAATATCTATAGAAAAAAGTCATAAGTAAAGTTTGGATATGGCTACCATCCACATCTGCATCTGTCATGATTATAATTTTATGATATCTTAATTTTTCTATATTGAATTCCTCGCCTATACCGCAACCAAAAGCAGTAATCATATTCTTAATTTCTTCACTTTTTAGAATTGAGTCTAATCTAGATTTTTCTACATTTAATATTTTTCCTTTCAGAGGTAAAATTGCTTGAAATTTTCTATCCCTACCTTGTTTCGCAGAACCTCCAGCAGAATCTCCCTCTACAAGATATATTTCAGAGATAGTTGGATCTTTACTTTGGCAATCAGCAAATTTTCCCGGTAGAGTAGAAACAGATATTTTATTATCTTTTCTAGTTAAGTCCCTAGCCCTCTTTGCCGCCTCCCTACCTCTCGCTGCGACGATCACTTTTTGCATTATAAGCTTTGCTTGATTTGGATTTTCTTCAAAGAATTTACTTATCTTTTCATAAGTTATTTTTTGAACTATACCTTTTACAAAAGAGCTTCCTAATTTACTTTTTGTTTGCCCTTCAAATTGTGGTTCCATTATCTTAGCAGAGATTATAGCAACTAATCCCTCTCTTACATCATCTCCAACTACTTTAATATCTTTTTCTCTAGCATTAGCATTTGATTCTATATAATTAAGTATAGCTCTACTAAGTCCAGCTCTAAAGCCTGCTTCATGAGTACCTCCATCAGGAGTTCTTATGTTATTTACAAAACTTAATAATTTTTCATCATAGCCTTCATTATATGCCAATGCTATCTCTATTTCTGTATCATTTTCGCTTGCTTCAAAACTTAATATATTTGAAATAAATGGCTTTTTATTTATATTTTCTACAAATTGTTTTAAACCTCCATCAAAATGAAAAACTTCTTCTGTACCATCTCTTTCATCTTTAAAATTAATTGTGATGCCATGCGTAAGATATGCCATTTCTTTGAATCTTCGCATTAAAATATTAGAATCAAATTCAGTAATTTCCATGATCTCAGAATCTGGAAAAAATTCAATAGTTGTTCCGTGTTTTTTTGTACTTCCTATTATTTCCAATTCAGTAGTGGGTATTCCTTTTTCGAATTCCTGTTTGTATATTTTGTTATTTTTATATATTGTCATTATCAGTTTAGATGATAGTGCATTTACTACAGATATACCAACACCATGCAATCCTCCAGACACCTTATATGTATCTTTATCAAATTTTCCACCTGCATGCAAAACAGTTAAAACCACTGTTGCTGCTGGCAGATTTTCTGTTGGATGAATATCTACAGGAATACCTCTTCCATCGTCTTCTATTATGGCACTACCATTATCCGTTAAAATAACTTTTATGTTTTTACAAAAACCCGCCATAGCTTCATCTATTGAATTATCTACTACTTCGTATATCATATGATGCAAACCATTTGTATTTGTATCTCCTATATACATTCCCGGTCTTGTTCTTACCGCTTCTAGTCCTTTTAGTACCTTTATATTATTTGCTAAGTATTCTTTATTTATGTCTTTCATATATATCCTTTTATTATAAAATCTGTGGCATTATTATCTCTTCATAATCCTTTGTGATAATAAATATTGGCTTATTTGGATTATCTATTAGTAGTTCTATTTCTTCATATTTTGTATTTGATATACAATCTATTATATGTTTATTTGTAAGCCCTATCGACAAGGAATCTTCTATATTATTTACAATATTATCTATTTTAATGGAAGCACTAGAGCCATTTATTCCATCAATTGTTTCTAATATAATTTCATTTTTACTCATGGTTAGTTTTATTTTGTAGCATATAGCATTTATTTGATTAATTGCTTTTAATATTAATTCTTTTTTTATTTTTATTGATTCTGTTTTTGGTTTATTTAATAATATTGTTTCAAAATCTGGATAATTTGCATTTATTAGCTTTGCATAAAATTCTGTTTGTTCATTTATAAAACCTATTGTTTCTAGTTTGTCATCATTATCCATTCTTTTTACATATATAGAAAAATTTTCATCAAATAATTTTATTATTTCATTTATTGTTTTTTTTGGGATTATAGATGTAAATGATTTTATACCATGTTTATCTTCTTTTTGCACACACCCTAGTCTTTTTGAATCTGTTGCTACTATACTTATTTTTTGATTTTTTATTTCGAATAAGATTCCTTGCATTGCTATATTTAAATTTTCTTTTTCATTACAACAATGCATAACTTGTTTAATTGATTGTAATAGAAAATCTTTATTTACATTTATTTCTTCCATATCTTTAAAATCTTGACTAAATGGAAAATCATTTATTTCAAATATAGGTATTTTAAAAATTAAAGTTTTATTTTGTTTAACTATTAATACTTCTTCTGTTTGTTCTATTAAAACTTCATCATCATCATTTAATGCTTTCATTATGTTGCTAATTAATTCACCATTTATTGCACATTTTATTGTTCCTTCAATTGATGTAGGCTTAATTGATTTTTTAATATATATTTCATGATCTGTTGCTTTTAGTACTAATTTCTCTTCTATTGTTTCAATAGATATATTTGAAGTTATATCTATTATATTTTTTTTATTTATCGCATTCTGCATATTTGATATTGCGTAATCTATTATATCTTTTTTTATTGTTATTTTATTCATTCTTACTCCTTCTGTGTATTAAAAAGATAGTAGTTATAGTAGTGTTATTGAATTCTGTGAATTAATATTTAAAAACATTTTTAAAGCCCTTTTATATGGAGTTTATTTATTTATTTTGAATATGAAAATATTCATAGTAAATTCACTTATATTCACATATTTAATCCGAAATTATAGCAAAATAATTTTTATTTAACTATTTTATTTAATTCTTTGTTTTAGTTTTGAGATCATATTTTTTACTTCGTTTTTCAATGTTTGGTTTTTTTCAAATTCTTGCGATAATGATTTTATTTGTTTGCTAACTGCACTATGATCTTTTAAATTTAATTCAGATGCTATGTGAGGTAAAGTCATGTTTGTTTCTTCTCTTGTTATGTAAGCTACTATTTTTCTTGCTTTTGCTATTGTTTTTTTCCCTCTAGTTTTTGTCTTTATCTCGCTTGGTTTAATATTATATTCTAATGCTACTAATTTTACTATTTCATCAAATGATATTATACTTGTCTCTTCTTCTCTATCTTTTAAAGCGTTTTTTATTGTTTCTATTGTTATTGGAGTATTAAAGATTGACATATGTCCATGTAGATTCACAATCATTCCTTCTATTTCTCTTATATTATCTTGTAGGCTAGTTGCTAGAAGACTTATAGATTCCATATCAAGTTTAATTCCATTTATATCGCATTTTTGTTTTATTATATCTATTTTTGTATTTAATTCTGGAGATTCTATTTTTGACATCATACCTCCGTTAAACCTTGATTTTAATCTCTTTTCTAATTTTTCAATTAGATTTGGGGCTTTGTCGCTTGACATTATAATTTGTCCTTTGTTTTTTATAATATCATTAAAGGTATTAAAGAATTCTTCTTGAAATAAATCTGTCTTTGCTAGGAATTGAATATCATCAATAACTAAGTAATCACATTTTCTAAACCTTTCTCTAAATTCTTCCATATTTTTTTTTGTTACTTTATACCTATATTCATTAAACATAGTTTCTGCTGTTATGAATATTATAATTGCATTTGGCTTTTCTTTATAAACTTTATTGCATATCGCACTTAATAGGTGAGTTTTTCCTAGTCCTGTGTTCCCGTATATTAATAGAGGATTCCATTTTGCTTTTTGTTGTGCTACTTCTCTAGCTGCTTCATATGCGAATTTATTACATTCTCCTGTTATAAAATTTTCAAATGAATATTCTGAATTAATTAGAGTTCTATTATTTGCAATCATATATTTATTTTTTTGTTTTATATTCTCATTAATAAAATGCTTTGTCTTTGTAGTTATTTCTATGTTTGGTATCTCATTATTATTCTTTTTTATTATTTTCAGTATTTTTTCTATGTAATTTCTTTTTATCCAATTTACTATAAATATATTATCTGCTACATAAACTAATTTATTTCTGGTTGAATTATTACTATCAAATTCTATTTTACTTATATATTTTTGATATTCTTTTTCATCTACTATTTTTTTTAGTTCTTTAAGAATTTCATTTCCTTCCATGTTTAACCTTATATCATTTCACAATTTTATGCAATTATATCCATTTTTTAGTGAATTAAATCCATTATTAGGTGAATATATAGTGAAAATTATGTGAATTAGAGTTTTTTCGTGTGAATTAATTTTAAATGTATGCATGTTAAAAATCGGTTTATTCTTTATATTTTTTAATATCTTAAAAAATATTTGTTATACTGCTGTAATTATAGCTTTTAATAGAATTTACTTTGGAGTTTTCATGAATTATGCCTTTGTTTATCCGGGTCAGGGGTCTCAAACTATTTCTATGGGAATAGATTTTAGAAATAATTTTAAAATAGCAGAAGAGCTTGTCGAAAGAGCTAGTGGAGCTTTACAAGTTAATATGAATAGTATTCTTATGGACGATGAAGAAAAGTTAAATAAGACAGAATATACACAACCTGCAATATTCTTAGTTAGTGCTATGGCTCATTATATTTTAGAGCAAGAATTTAACATAAAGCCATATGTTGCTTTTGGACATTCATTAGGTGAGGTTAGTGCGTATTGTTTAAATGGTGGTGCTAGCTTTGAAGATTCCATTATATTGACACACAAAAGAGGGTGTTTTATGACTCAATCTTGCAAAGATATAGAAGTTGGCATGATGGTGTGTCTTGGTCTTAATACTGGTAGGCTTGATGAAATATGCATAGAATCTAGGAATAAAGGTCTAAATGTTTGGGCTGCTAATTACAATGTTGAAGGACAGGTAGTTTTAGCTGGAGTTAAAAAGGATTTAGAATTAGTTAGTGAATATTTAAAGAAAGCTGGGGCTAAGAGGACACTTTTATTAAAAATGAGTGTTGCTAGTCATTGCCCACTTTTATCTAACTCTATACCACCATTTAGGGATTTGTTGCAAGAAAAAATTAAAGATAGCAATATAAATATTATCTCCAATGTTGATTCAGAGATTTATAGAACAAAAAATGAGGCATTAGATAAACTTACAAAACAGCTAATAATGCCTGTTCTTTATAGCGAGAATGTTTTAAAAGCAAAAGAGTTAGGTGTAGAGAAATTTATAGAATTGGGACATGGTAATGTTTTATCTGGTTTGAATAAAAAAATATCAGATATTGAAACTATATCTATTAATTCATCTGAATCTTTGAAAAATATTGGGTGATTTATGGTAAAAATGAGACAGAGAAATCTATCGGTTTTTGAGTTTGAGCAAGGTACAGATGAAGAGATTGTTTTATATATAAAACAAAATGCAGATTTCATGAAGAATCATTGTTTAGCATTTCATAATGATGTAAGTGATCAGTTAGAAAATCTTATGAAAGAATTAGATATTATTTTTTTTAAAGTACATAATAATAATATTTTTAAACATTCTAAAAATCATCATTTTTTGCAAGACAATATAAATAGTAAAGAACATCAAGATACTATAATTAAAAAGAAGATAACTTTTAATTTTGATGATTCTAAACAGGTTATAACAGATACAATAGAATCAGAAGAAATTAGTAAAGAAACTTTAGAGAATAAAGAACATAGTAATTATGAAAAGCATTTAGAATATAACTTAAAAGAAAATAATAATTTTGGAAAAAATGTTATAAATTCTAAAACTCTTCCGAATATTGTTTTTAATCGCTCTATTCGTAGTGGTGAAAATATTGTTTTACAATCTCATGCAACATTTATCAAAACAATCAATGTTGGTGCATTTATAAAAAGTCAAGGAAATTTGCATATTTATGGAAAATGTGATGGAATTTTGGAATGTTTTGGCGATTATATTATAATAAAGGAATTTAATATGGGTAGAATTTCATTACAAGGTATTGATTTGGAAGGAAAAATGCTTGAATTTGTAAGGAATAGCGATAAATTTAAAATATTAACCATAGAGGGCAATGAAATTTCAATTAATGAAATTTAGGGTTAATTTAGGAGTATAACATGAGACAAAGAACGATAGCTAAAAGTGTTGAGCTTGTGGGTGTTGGATTACATAAAGGTGTCCCAGTAAGAATGATTTTAGAACCACTACCAAGTGATAGTGGAATTGTATTTTTTCGCAGTGATAAAGGTGTTAGCATACCTTTAAAGATTGAGAATGTTATTGATACTACTATGGCTACTGTTATTGGAAAAGATGGTGCTAAGGTCTCCACAATTGAGCATTTATTGTCAAGTATATATGCCTATGGTATAGATAATCTTAGAATTATTTTAGATAATGAGGAAGTACCTATTATGGATGGCTCTAGCATAGGTTTTTGTATGTTGCTTGAGGAAGCTGGAATACAAGAACTTGATAAGGTAAAGCGAGCTATTGTTATAAATGAAAATATTGAGATTGAAGATAATGGTAAGTTTGTTAGGCTAGAACCGAATGATAAAATTATATTTGACTTCACGATTAAATTTTCTCATCAGGCTATCAGAGAACAAAGCTATAAATTTGAATTTAGCACGCAGAATTATAAAGAAGAAATTGCTAAGGCACGTACTTTTGGGTTTTTGCAAGAAGTAAATCAACTTCGTGCTATGGGGCTTGGGCTTGGTGGTAGCTTTGATAATTGTATTGTTCTTGATGAAAAAGGTATATTAAATAAAGATGGATTAAGATATAAGGATGAGTTTGTTAGACATAAGATACTTGATGCTATGGGTGATATGTCATTGCTTGGTATGCCTATAATTGGTGGGTATATTTCATTTGCAGGAAGTCATAAATTAAATCATTTTTTAACAAAAAAACTTTTAGATACCACAAGTGCTTATAGTATTGTTGAATTAAATGATAAATCAAAAATTATGCAAAAAACTTTTGTTAATACAAAGGTAAAAGCAAAAATATAATAAAATATTATAATTTTAACTTCTAATAAATTAAAAATAAAGTATATAGCCATTAAAAGAGATGGTTTTTTGTAAATAAAGGTATCTATATGTTTTTAAAAATCTTACCATTTTTAAGTATTCTAATATTTCGTTTTATTGGTTTATTTATAGTTTTGCCGGTTATATCACTTCTTGTTTCTGCTATGCCTCATGCTAATGCATGGAATGTTGGTTTAGCTATTGGTGCTCCTTACTTATTTCAAATGCTTTTTCAGCCATTTTTTGGTAGGTTTAGTGATAAATATGGTAGAAAGCCTATTCTTATTTTAGGATTAGTTATATTCTTTATTGGCACTATCATATGTATGTTTGAAGACTCTGTTTATTATTTGATTGTTGGTAGGTGTATTCAAGGAATAGGTGCTGTTGGTGGCATATTAACTGCATTAGTTGCTGATTCTGTCAGAGAAGATAAAAGAACTAGTGCTATGGCTTTAATGGGTATTGGAATCTTTGTAAGTTTTCTAATAGCTATGTTTCTTGGTTCTATTTTAGGGGCTAGATATGGATTAAATTCACTATTTTTATTAAGTGCTATTGTAACTTTGGTATCTATTTTTATAGCTTTAATATTTGTGAAGCCAACTCCAAAGATTGATTATATTTATCCACAACATGAAGTACATATTGAAAATGAAAGGTTAATTCAAAGGAGTATTATTGCTATGAATTTTAGCAATTTTATTCAAAAAATGCTTATGATTTTGACATTTGCTTTAATACCCATAATTCTTAATGAACATATAGAAAAAACAGAATTTTGGATCATATATATACCTGCTATGTTGGTTAGTATTATAGCTTTAGGACCTACATCTATTATAAGTGAAAAGAAAGGTAAATCAAAGGTCGTTTTATTAGTTAGTATAATTATTTTTTTCTTATCATATTCGTATATGTTATTTTGGTATGGTAACCTAATTATGTTTGGTGTTAGTGTCGCGTTATTTTTTATTGCATTTTCTATGCAGGAAGCTTTACTGCAAAGTATGATTAGCAAGTATGCAAAGGCAAAAAATCGAGGTGGCATTATAGGTGATTTTGTTGCATTTGGGTTTGGTGGTAGTTTCATTGGTGCTATGATAGGTGGACATTTTAGTAATTATGATTCTATAATATCTTTGAGTTATATTTTATTTTGTAGTTTAATATTGCTTTCTGTGATTTGGTTTTTTTCAATAATAATTATGGTAAAAGATACACATACATATAAGACCATGTATGTTTCTTTGGGAGATATAAAGCTAAAAGACTTAGAAGAGATAAATAATATAGTTGGTATTATGGAATGGTATGAAAATATATATGATAATCTACTAATTATCAAATATAATTCAGAGATTTTAGAATCCAATTATATCAATAAGATTCTAGGTGTAAAAAATAATTGAAAGGATTAAAATGAATGTAGTTAGAATTATTTATATTTGGTTGTGTATATATACCTTTGCTTTTTCTAATGAAGAATGGCGTAATATAAAGAGTATGGAAGCTGATTTTTATCAAGAAATAAAGGGTGAGAGAGGTTCTATACCTGTTGTTTATCAAGGTAAATTGTATGCTTTTAATAATAAAGTCAAATGGGAATATACAGCACCTTTAAAAAAAGAAGTTTATCTAGAAAAAAATCAAGCATATATTTATGAGCCAGAGTTAAAACAGGTTACGATTGGTAGTTTAAAGGAAAATGTTGATTTTTTTCATATACTGAAAAATGTTAAAAAAACATCAAATAATCATTATGAAACAAAAATAGGTGATACTTTATATTTTCTTGTTATTAAAGATTCTAAGCCCAACATGTTAATGTATAATGATAGCCTTGATAACTATATAACAATTTCTTTTAAGAATATAAAAATTAATACGAAAATAGATAGTAGTATCTTTATATTTCAACCACCAGATGATGTAGAATATATAGATACAAATTAGCATAAAGCGTGCTATTTTAGCTATTTTTAAGAGTTTTTTTGGTAGTATATAGAATCAATTGCACTAAACAAAGGGATTAGAATGGAAGACAGACTCTTTACATTTGCAGGTTTAATTAGTACTAATCATTCGTTCATTACAATATTTTATACTATTTTATGTTCAGTAATTACCATTGGCATAAGCATGTTTGCTGTTAGAAAGATGCAAATTATTCCAACTGGCATACAGAATTTTTACGAGTGGATTATTGGTGGCATGTTATATATAGGTAAAGATGCCTTGGGCGATAAGTTAGCTAGAAAATATTTTCCTCTTGCTGGTACTATTGGTGTTTTAGTATTTTATTGTAATATTATTGGTATGATACCCGGATTTGAGGCACCTACAGCTAGCATAAGTTTTACACTTGTGTTAGCATTAGTAGTTTTCTTTTATTATCATTTTGAGGGTATTAGGGTGAATGGTGTTGTAAAATATTTTGGGCATTTTGCCGGTCCAATCAAGATCTTATCACCTTTACTTTTTCCTGTTGAGATTATTTCTCATTTTTCTAGGATTATTTCTTTATCTTTCCGTTTATTTGGAAATATTAGAGGTGATGATATGTTCCTATTGGTAATGTTGCAACTTGCACCATGGGTTGTTCCATTACTTCCATTTGGTATATTAATGTTTATGGCTGTTTTACAGGCATTTGTTTTTATGATATTAACTTATGTTTATTTGGCTAGTGCAGTCTTATTAGAAGAAGAACACTAATTTAGGTTATTTCGCCATGAATAAAGCTGAAATGAGACGCTTTTTAGCAGTTATGGAGTTTTTTTATGGTTTTTTATTTGGTGTAGCTATATTTGGTGCTACACTTGTTTTTCTTATTGTTTCTGATTTTTTTATTGCTATTTTGTTTTCTGTGTGTATTTTTTCCATGTTTATTTTTTTAACTGCGTTGGTTCGCTATTGCATTATCCGTATAAAAATATCACAACAAACTCTTGAGGCTACACTTGAATGTAAAACATGTCAGGAACATATATTAAATGGAATTAATATTATTGTAGATGAAAACAAAATCTAAGTATAATGCAAACTGCATATAATAATACTAAACTATTATAGGTGTTTATAACATAAATCTATTTAATAAATTAATAGAAAAATAACAGAATACTTGATTTTAGTATATATCATTTAATTTATTAAGATTATGTTAGATTCTATTCCTTGATATTAAAATTATTAGCATATAACTGATACATAGTTGAAGCATTAAATACAATTATAAGTATATAAAAGCAGTAAATAAAATACTGCCACTATATAATTAAATATAGCCAGCAATTTTTGCTAAGAAATATCCTGCTATACATGAAGTTGCTACGCCTATAAGACCCGGTAGAATAAAACTATGATTAATAACAAACTTACCTATATGAGTAGTTCCCGTTCTATCAAATTGAATTGTAGCTAAATCGCTAGGATATGTTGGCAATATATAATATCCATAACATGCTGCTGCAAATGCCACAATGATTCCGGGTTCTACTCCGATTCCTAAAGCCAAAGGCACAAAGGCTGCAAGTGCTGCTGCTTGAGAATTAACAAACTTAGATATAAGTAAAAGCATAATAGCATAAGTCCAAGGATATTCTTTTACAACATTTCCTAACGCATCTTTCATCATAGGTGTATGCACAGCAAACATTGTATCTGCCATCCAAGAGATTCCAAATACTGCCACTAGTGCTATCATACCTGATTTAAAAATTTCATTATTTCCTATTTTTTTTGCATCTGTGTTAGTGAAGATTATAATTAATGCTCCTGCTAATAGCATAAATGCTTGTATTACATTTACCATAGAAATATAGTCTAATTCCGGTTTTCCCATTTTATCTTTTTGTGGCAAAACCTCTATTTGTCCAGATTCTATCGCAGAATTAAATTTACTAATTTCACCATCTTTTGATTTTTGATCAAATCCTATAGATTTTAAATCAAACACACCTTTATTTTCACCATTTGGCGTCCATTTAATCTTAGCTTCTTCAATTTGTGCTTGATATGCAAATTTTTGCCCCCAATTTGGTTTTATAGAATCTATTGCACCCACTAAAGCTACCAATGCAATAGCACCTAAAAATATCCACATAGCAAGCCAATTTGAATATGGTAACTTTTCGTTTAATAATGTTTTAGAATCTCCATAAACATATTGCTTAAACTCTTCATCTTTTAATTTTGCTTGAAATTCTTCATCCTTATCTAAATCTTTGCCCCTAAACCAACTAAATATACCGACACACAAAACACCAAAAAGTGTGCTTGGTATTGTTATTTGTAGTAAGCTTATGTAACCATCAAAACCTGCTAACTTATGATCTGCTGCAAGTAAAAAGGCGGTTAAACTTACAACAGCGACAGATACAGGGGAAGCAATCACTCCCATTTGACTAGATATAGAAGCTGCTGCCATAGGACGCTCTGGACGAATACCATTTTTTATAGCAATATCATAAATAATTGGCATTATTGTATAAACTACATGCCCTGTACCACATAGCATAGTTAAAAAACATGTTATAAAAGGAGCTAATATTGTTAAGAGTCTTGGATTTTTTCTTAATATTTTTTCAGCAATTTGTAGCATTACATCTAGCCCACCGCTTGCCTGTAATGTAGCACTCGCCACTACTACAGCAAGTATTGTTAGCATAACATCAATAGCAGGTTTTCCGGGCTTTATATGGAAGAAAAACACAAGCATTAAAATACCAATTCCACCTAAAAGACCAAGGGCTATACCACCTTTTCTAGCACCATAAAATAAACAAATAAGAATAACTATTAATTGAATAAAAAATTGCCACCCTTCACTAAGATTCACTAAAAAACCCATATAAAACCCTTTATACTTTTGATGGGATATATTGTAACATAAAAAGCAAAAATATATAATTTTTTATTTTATTTATCTAAAATTTATTTATTATTTATCAAATTGTATATTTTTATTTACAAATATTTTTTATGTTTAGTTTATATAGAATATATTATGTTTAACATAGGTATTAACTAAGTTAAATTATTATATTTTAGCAATATTTTAAAGGAAATATTCATTATTTAGAATATCAGGATAACCTACTATATCCATATCTCCTAGTGAATTTATATCTATTTCAAAATAATTACCCTCTTTTATATCATTTGCTGAATAACGATTACTTAAAAAATCTATAACTTGATTACTTGAGCCTCTAAGTTGCAATGAAGTATCTCTTAATGATTCTATATATCTACCATATATTAGGACATCTATCTTATTAAATATATCACATTTGTTTGCTTTGATTAATTCCTCTTTTTCATATCCGCTATATACTATAGTGCCTATATCAAGAGGCTTTATTAGTTCCATTAGCTTTTCTAACTCGCGATATTGTAAAAAAGGCTCACCACCAAGTATTGTTAAGGCTTGTATAGGAAATTCTTTTGAGTCTATTTGATTTTTAATTTTTTCAAATATTTCTTGTACAGATAATTCAAAACCTCCTTTTATGTCCCATGTATTTTTATTCCAACAACCTTTACAAGCTAAATTGCAACCTTGAGTCCATACTACAAAACAAGGTTCAAAGCCGTATATCTCTGAATACGGCTTTATGCTTGATAATCTCATTATTTATACCTAACGCAAACAAGTTGTATTTTATCGCCTTTCTTAACTTCTTTTACTTGATAGCCTTGCTTTTTTGCTTTTTCTATTATTTGTTTTTTTTGTTCTTCTTTAAATCTTTCTAGCCTTTCTTGCTCTTCTTTTAATTTCCTCTCTATTCTCTCTTGCTCTAACCTTTCCATTTTTTGTTTATAGAATTTTAGATAGCTTTTCTCTATAGAATCAACTAACTTTGCCTCGCTATTATGATCTCCATAATATGATACTTTATAGTGAGTATTTCTTTTCTCATATCGTATATTACCTATTGCGAAATCCTCTCCATGTTGAGTGTATTTGCAATTATTGTCCTTGATAGCCATTATTAAACATTCTATATCTATAACTGGTGTTCTTGTCTTTACTCTATAACTCATTTTTTTACCTCCTGTTTTTGTTTGGTGTTTCGTACTTCTTTTTGATAATATTCATCTGTTTTTTTGCTTGATTCTATTGACAAATCTTCGCTCAATACCGCTTCTATCTCTGCTATGCAAGCCTCGCCTTTAATACCTTCACTTTTTAAGTCAAGGCTACCATCTTCATTTATTGTTACAACTATTTTTTCCTCTCTCATGTTACTCCTTATGGCTAATAGGTTTTGCACTTAGTTTTGCATTTAATATTTTAGCATCTTCTTGTGCTTTTTTCAATTCCTTGTAAGATTCTATCTTTAGCAATCTTTTATTTATATTATATTTAACATGCTAATTATTTGAATTTATTAAAGAGCTTTAATCATATCTCCAAAAACATAAGGATCTAGGCTAGCACCACCTACTAAGACACCATCAGTAATTTTACAAATTTTAGAAATGTTATTAAGATTTACACTGCCACCATATAGAATCTTTTTTACACCTATATTGTGTAAAATATCAATTATATTAGAAATGTCGCTAAGCTCTGGTGTTCTACCGCTACCAATAGCCCAAACTGGTTCATATGCAATTGTGAGTAATGGATAATCTAGATCTATTTTATCAAGTTGAGATTCTAAAAAACATCTTATATCCTTTACATTGTTATCCTCTCCTATACATAGCATAATACGCATATTTGCCTTTGCAAAGAAATTAAACTTAGTTAATATTATCTCATTATTTTCTTGCAATATATTGCGTCTTTCACTATGTCCTATCATAACATGTTGTATGTTCAAAGATTGTAATACTTCTAATCCTATCTCACCTGTGAAAGCCCCATTTAAAATAGGATAGGCATTTTGTGTGCCTATATTAAAATCTTTATATGTATTATCTATTAAACTTGCTTGATTTGGAAATATAATGATCTCATTTGACTTTATATTATTCATATTGTCAATTTGTGTTTGTAATACATCACAATATGTCTTTATACTTTTTGGTGTGTGATTTGCTTTTAAATTTGCAGCAATTATTTTCATGTAATCCCTTATAACTATAAAAATATCATGTAATAATAGCATTAAATTCTATAATGCAATTTTATTTGTCAAAAAACTTTTTTATTTGTATCTTGTAGAATCTTTGTTTTACTATTGTTATAGTAAAATTAACACAACCATTTTTTATGTTTCTAATATACTCTTTCATTAGATGTTTTTATACTAGGGGAGTATTAAAAAACAACTTGTTTCATTTAAATAATTAAAGTTCCTTATTGCAACAAATTTACATTTAACTATAAAAGCAATTTAAAATTTTTAAATTGCTTTTTTTATAATTTATCATATAATTACGATTGTAAAAAATAAAAAGGTTATTTATGAATACAAAATATATTTTTGTAACTGGTGGTGTTTTAAGCTCTCTTGGCAAAGGAATATCATCGTCATCTATAGGAACATTACTAAAACATTCTGGTTTCTCTGTATCTATTTTAAAGATTGATCCATACATAAATGTTGATCCGGGCACAATGAGCCCCCTTGAGCATGGAGAAGTTTTTGTAACTACTGATGGAGCAGAAACAGACCTTGATATAGGGCATTATGAGAGATTCTTAAATACGAGTTTTTCTCGCGATAATAATTTCACAACAGGGCAAATATATTTATCTGTAATTGAAAAGGAACGCAAAGGGGAATATTTAGGTAAAACAATACAAATAGTGCCGCATATAACAGATGAAATAAAAATGCGTATAAAAAAAGCTGGAAAAGGATTTGATTTTTTAATTGTAGAGCTTGGCGGAACGGTTGGAGATATAGAGGGTATGCCATACTTAGAGGCTATGAGACAATTAAAACATGAAAAAGGCGTTAATAATGTGCTAAGCATACATGTAACGCTTGTTCCTTATGTAAAAGCTGCAGACGAGTTAAAGACAAAACCAACACAGCATAGCGTGCAAGAATTGCGTAGAATAGGTATTAGCCCACAAATAATAATAGCTCGTTCTGAAGTGCCTTTATCAAAAGAAACAAAGAATAAAATTGCTCTTGCTTGTGATGTTGATTATGATAGTGTTATAAGTGCCGAAGACGCACAAACTATCTATAAATGTCCTATAAATTTTATGCGTGAGGGGATATTAGCCCCTATTTCTAGAATCTTGAGTTTAGAGATTAATCCAAACCTTAATGAATGGGATTTGCTTGTAAAAAAGATTTTATCCCCGACTAAATATATAAAAATAGGTTTTGTGGGTAAATATCTTTCGCTTAAAGAATCTTATAAATCATTACTAGAGGCATTAACACATGCTGGTGCTAATTTGGATACAAAAATAGATATTGATTTTATAGATTCTGAAAGAATTGATGTAGATAGCCTAAAAAATTTAGATGGCATATTAGTGCCGGGTGGATTTGGAGAAAGGGGTATAGATGGTAAAATATTTGCGATTAAGTATGCTAGGGAAAATCAGATTCCATTTCTTGGAATCTGTCTTGGTATGCAATTAGCCCTTATTGAATTTGCAAGAAATGTTTTGAAAATACAAGATGCTAATTCTAGCGAATTTGATAAAAAATGTAAGAATCCTATCATATATATGATTGAGGACTTTATAGATACACAAGGTAATAAGCAAATAAGAACGCATAATTCGCCGCTTGGTGGTACAATGAGGTTAGGTGAATATGAATGCTATCTAAAAGAAAATACAAAAATATCAAAGATTTATAATGACGAAAAAGTTATAAGGGAAAGGCATAGGCATAGATATGAGGCAAATCCAAAATATAGAGATTCATTTGAAAAACATGGATTGATAATTAGCGGTGAATGTAATGGGCTTATAGAAATCATAGAGATAAAAGATCATCCATTTTTTATTGGAGTGCAATTTCATCCTGAATTTACCTCAAGATTACAAAACCCAAACGCAATAATTTTTGACTTTGTAAAACAAGCTCAAGCTTTTAAACAATAATTAAGAGGTTATAAGGACTTCTAATATGGATAATTATTTAGAAATAGAAAACGATAAAATAATACAAATAAAAGAAAAGTTAAAAACTTTTAAAAACATAGATGAAATAGAGAGTGTTTTGCAAGAGAGATTCTCTTTGTTTGCATTCAATAGTCTAAGCGGGATTCCTCACCCACAAGAATTATATAATAATATTGAAGCGGGCTTGCTTGTATGCCAAAGTATATTAAAAAATGAAAAAATTATAATTGTTGGTGATTATGACGCAGATGGAATCTGTGCTACTTGCATTATGCTAGATTTCTTTGAGGCTTTAGCATATCCATATATAGATTTTGCTATGCCAAACCGCTTTATACATGGTTATGGTTTTAGTAGGGCTTTATTTGAAGAAATAATAAGACTTCATCCCGATACAAAGCTAATTATAACAGTTGATAATGGTGTTAGTAGCTTTGAATCTGGTGATCTTTGCAAAGAAAATAATATAAAATTAATTATAACAGATCACCATACATTAGAAATCGATAATATAGGTAATACTAAGATTCCTGTATGTAATTTTTTAATCAATCCTCAACAAAAAGTATGTAACTTTCCTTATAAAGATATTTGCGGTAGTTTGGTAGCATGGTATCTTTGTTGTTCTATCAAGATTAATATGCAAAAGATATGTAATGATACACATGTTGCATTTCAATATATCAAACAAATAAGGCAATATGAAAGTATAGATTATAACAGGGTAAAAACTCTTACAAACACATATATAAGTAACCTTAGTAGTTTGCGTATGGAATCTCTTTTATTGTTGGTTGGTATTGCTATTATTTCTGATGTTATGCCATTAAATGCAATAAATCATACAATTTGCAAATATGCTATTAAGAATCTACCAAATAATAAAAGATTTGCATTTCAGATTCTAATGGAATATTTAAAATGTAATATAGATTCTCAAGCTCTAGGCTTTCGGTTGATACCCCTTTTGAATGCAGCAGGTAGAATCGATGACGGCAAAATAGCACTAGAATTTTTGCGTTCAAAGTCTTTGATAGAGGCAAAAAGATATTTTAAACAATTGAAAGAATTGAATAAAAAAAGAAAAGTTTTACAAGATGAGGTAACCGCACAAGCATTTAGCATGATTAGAGAAACAAAGCAAAACCCATATATGATTTGTGCGGTTGGGGATAATTGGCATGAGGGGGTATTAGGTATTGTAGCTGGTAAAATGACTGATGAATTTCAAAAACCATGCTTTGTTCTTGCGAATAATAATGGAGTTTGCAAAGGTAGCGGCAGGAGTTATGGCGATATTGATTTAATTGCCAGTATGCAAAAAATAGGTCATTTGATGAGGAGGTATGGAGGGCATGTTGGTGCAGTTGGATTAGAAATTGATTATTGTAATATTAAATCTTTTATGCAATATTTTAAACCTATCGCATATAATTATGAACAAACAGATGATGTTTTGGGTATATTAAGCCCTTCTTTACTCAACAAAGATCTTTTGCAATGTATCAATTATTTTGAACCCTATGGCAATGGGAATCCTTCCCCTAAATTTTTTATTGAATTAGATATTGCTGAATATAAACGCACAGGACAAGGATTTATTGAGTTTAAATTAAAGTACCTAGAAAACAAGATTATTAAGGCTATGTTTTTTAATACAAAATATGCAAATTATGTATTTAAGGTTGGCGATACATTGCATTTTAAAACTATGATTAGTCTTGATCTAATGGGTAATTACTATACAAATACTAATCAAGATATTATGCTTATAATAGATAAAATATATGGGCTTCAAAAAAACTAAATACAATATAGAGTATGCTATAAAAGCCACAAAATTTTTACTAAAATTAGGGTATAGCACATCTGAAACGCAAAAAATACTTGATAAAAAAAGACTATATCAAAATAAAAAAATTATAGGCAAAAAAGATATTTTACAAATAGGCGAAGTGGAACTTATAGAATTTAATGCCAATAATATAGATTTAAAACCACTTGTTGCATATATCCCTACAGGCTATAATATTGAGAAATTAAAAGATATAAATATTAAATATACTGATAACATGCCATATTTTTGTATTTTTAATAAACCATCAAGATTACTAACGCATCCTAAGAATCTAAAAGATTCTAAAAGCATTCTTGATAGTGCTAGATATTACTTTGGCAATAAATGCAATCCATGCCATAGATTAGATTATGATACAAGCGGGTTAATATTGTGTTCGCTTGATAAAAAAAGCGAGATCTTAATAAAAAACTTATTTATAAATAAAAAAATACATAAATATTATATAGCAGTAATAAAAGGCTACATAAAAGATAGCATATGTATAAAATCAGATATTGTTTTTCCCAAAAGCTTTGGTAATCTATGTATAAAAGGAGGGGCTAGTAATATACAAACTACAATCATTAATAAGCATAGTATAACAAAGATTCTCAAAAGTTATTCAACTAATATTGATTCAAATTCTAAAGCAGTAACGATATTGCAGCCCATTAAACATTTTAAAAACAAACACGCATTACAATATTTTCTAAATAAAAATAAAGAAATATTTTCAATGCAACATGAAAAAGATCATATGGAATCAAGTGTTAAAAATAGCGACATGCCGACACTAAATAGCATTAGCACTAATGCTATTTATAATGCTAAATTATTAAATGAATATTATGCAAGATTTGTACGGGTAATATCACAAGAAAACAATCACAATGAATATACACTTGTTAAATTGCTTCCTATAAGTGGTAAAACCCATCAATTAAGAATACATACTTCATCTATAGGGCATAATATAATGGGAGATATGCTTTATGGCATACATCCAGTTATTGCTAGTTTCTTTCTTGATTCTAAGGGAATTAATAATTTTACTTCTTTACAATCTTATTTAAAATATAAAACATCTATTACAATAACTAATATAGACAATGTAACGCATGCAAGTTGTGTGTGTATTAGAAATGAAAAATACATAGCAAAATATCTAAATTCAATGTATTTTTCATATAAATTCATATCTACTATTCTAAGCTATGAAATAACTACTTGTTTATTCTCACACCATGATTTAAATATTGAATATGAAAATATATTTTATATGTTTCTTTTATTTTTTAATGTTATGCCAGAACAAAGAGATAATATTGTAAATGATATGAGAAAGTATTATTGTGGTTCAAGTAGGCTTATGTTGCATTCATATAGATTAGAATTCTTAAATCATGCTTTTGTATTTCCAACATATGTTAATAACTTTTAAGCTATACAACTATCATAATTTACTTGCTTTTTCACATTATTCTTAAAAATCTATGTTATTATAAGGGTTTTATTTAAGGATATGTAATGATTGCGCAAAGATATAAGGATGAAGTAAGTAAAAAACCGCTTATACTTGGGACTAGATCTTCTTTATTGGCATTATGGCAAGCAAATCATATTAAAGATAAATTAGAAGAAAGTGGTTTTGAGGTTATTATTAAGAAAGTTAAAACAAAAGGAGATAAAATTCTTGATGCTCCTTTGTCAAAAATTGGGGGTAAGGGGCTTTTTACAAAGGAGCTTGAAAATCAGCTTTTAAGCGGTGAAATAGATTTTGCCGTGCATTCTTTGAAAGATGTTCCTGTTACTATTGATCCGCATTTAATGTTAGTTTCTATCACTCAGAGGGAAGATCCTAGAGATTGCTTTATTAGTGAAAAGTATTCAGATATAGAATCTTTACCGCAAAATGCTAAAGTGGGAACTACTTCATTAAGAAGAAGTATGCAAATAAAAAGGATTAGAAAAGATTTAGAAACATTGTCTTTAAGGGGAAATGTGCAAACGCGTTTAGAAAAACTTAGAAATGGTGATTTTGACGCAATAATACTGGCTAGTGCAGGATTAAACCGATTAGATTTAAAAGATGATATTGCATTTATATCACATTTTCAAATTTCTAATTTTATTCCTGCTATGGGACAAGGTGCATTAGGTATTGAATGTAGAAATCCAAAATATTCATCAGATTTTAGAGATCAAGCTATTATGAAAGTATTAGAATCTTTGCATGATAAAAAGAGTGCCTTATGTTGTAATATAGAGAGGGCATTTATACAATTGCTTAATGGCGGCTGTCAATCTCCTATTGGGATTCATGCAAGTATGCTTGATAGCAAGGAGCTACATATTCAATGTGTTGTTGGTAATCTTGATGCTACAAAAGTATTACATGAAGCAAGGGTATGTAGTAAAGGTGAGGTGGAGTATGTTTTACAAGATATTATAAATTCATTAAAGAAAAACAATATAGATGATATATTAAAAGAAGTTCATGAAAGTTTGAATAATGTATAATTTTTAAGGAAGCAAATGGAAACAAGCAATTATATAGATATTGGTGCTATTGTTATTGTTATGATACTTGGTATAAGGGGGCTAAAAAATGGTCTTATACACGAAATAATGGGCGTTATAGGTGTAGTTTTAGGAATCTATTTAGCCTCTAAATATTGCGTTGATTTTTCATATTACATTAAATTAGCAGGATTAGAGCTTGAAAATGAAACTATGCTTTGGACATTGGCTTTTATCATTATATTGTCTGTAGTTTGGATTGGCTCATTAATTATTGGTTATATCATATCATCATGTGTTATTGTTATACCCGGAATTGGCATAATCAATTATTTTGGTGGTTATATATTTGCTACCTTGAAATATTTTGTAATTTTATGTATTGTTGTATATGCTTTATCACAAGTT
The DNA here is from genome assembly GCA_029264775.1 of Helicobacter sp. Taxonomy (GTDB): domain Bacteria; phylum Campylobacterota; class Campylobacteria; order Campylobacterales; family Helicobacteraceae; genus Helicobacter_A. The sequence continues at coordinate 23,139 of JARHYT010000087.1, forward strand.
GGCTTTTTAAAATCACCTATAAAGGAATTTACAAAAGGCACAAAGAGCTACCCAATAATGTATTCAACAGCAGAAAAGATTATGAATATGGACGCTTTATATGAGCTACAAAATACATATAATGAAAAATCTCAAGAGATAGAGAAGCAAATTGAAAAAAAGAAAGAAGAAATTAAGAAGAATTTAGTTAAACCTTAAGGAGAAATATTTAATGTTTGAAAATACATATATACAACAAAGAATACAAAAAGCAAATGCACTTCGTGAGCTAGGATTGAATCCGTATAGAAATGATTCTAAGGTAGATTTACATAATGATGAGTTTTTAAACAAATTTGCATACATTAAAGATTTAGATCTTGATGAAAAAAAAGATGAAAATATTAAGGTTTGGATTAAGGGTAGGGTGAAATTCTTGCGTATTATGGGAAAAGCAAGTTTTATAAAAATAGAAGATTCTAATGCTTTATTACAAGTGTATTTTTCACAAAATGAATTAGGTGATTTATTTAAAATTTTAAAGAAAAATTTAGAAGTAGGCGACATTGTCAATGTATGCGGATTTCCATTTGTAACAAAAACGGGTGAATTGAGTTTGCATGCAATTGAATTTAAACTGCTTACAAAATCAATTGTGCCTTTACCAGAAAAATTTCACGGCTTGAGTGATGTAGAGCTAAGGTATCGTCAAAGATATTTAGATTTAATTGTTAATCAGGAAGTAAAAGAAACTTTTGTTGTTCGTAGTCAAGTTATTTCTTTAATGCGTAAATTCTTTGAGTCTAAGGGATTTTTAGAGGTTGAAACTCCGATGTTACATCCAATACCCGGTGGGGCTAATGCAAGACCATTTATAACACATCATAATGCACTTAATGTTGAAAGGTATTTGCGTATCGCACCTGAATTATATTTAAAAAGATTGGTTGTTGGTGGTTTTGAAGCAGTATTTGAAATCAATAGAAACTTTAGAAATGAGGGTATAGATCATAGCCATAATCCAGAATTTAGTATGATTGAATTTTATTGGGCTTATCATACTTATGATGATTTAATAGAATTAAGTAAAGAGCTTTTTTATTTTTTATTAGAATCTTTAAATTTATCAAAGCAACTTCCATTTGGTGATATGATTATTGATTTTACTGATTTTAATATTATAGCATATAAAGATTCTTTAACTAAGATTGGGGGCATTCCAAAGGATATTGTAGATAACAAAGAGAAGTTAGAAAATTTTTTAATCCATAATAACATAAAACTAGATAAAGAATTAAGCTATGATAAATTGCTTAATGAAGCTTTTGATAATTTTGTAGAATCTAAATTGATTAATCCTACATTCATTACACAATATCCTATTGAAATTAGCCCATTAGCAAGGAGAAATGATATAGACGGCATGATTGCAGATAGATTTGAGTTGTTTATTGGTGGTAGAGAAATTGCAAATGGTTTTTCAGAGTTAAATGATCCAATAGATCAATTAAATAGATTCCTAGCACAGGTTGCAGAGAAAGAAAAAGGAGATGAAGAAGCACAATACATGGATGAGGATTTTGTTTGGGCTTTGGGACATGGTATGCCACCAACAGCTGGACAAGGTATAGGTATTGATAGGCTAGTTATGCTTTTGACTAATAATAAAAGCATAAAAGATGTAATATTGTTTCCTGCTATGAAACCTGTAACAGAAAACTATAATAATATACATGAAGAAAATGCGTACAAAACACAATGATTATTGCAACATGTTAATGATATACCTATAAAATTAACATATATAGCTTAAGAGTTTAAACTCTACTTAATATTTTAAAAGGAGATAAAATGGCATATTATATGCAACAACACGATTCAGAAGTGTTTGAGCTTATACAAAAAGAATTAGAAAGGCAAAACGATCATTTAGAGATGATTGCTAGCGAAAACTATACTTTTCCTAGTGTTATGGAAGCAATGGGCAGTGTTTTAACAAACAAATATGCTGAAGGCTACCCAAATAAACGATATTATGGTGGATGCGAATTTGTAGATAAGATAGAATCTATTGCCATTGAAAGAGCAAAAAAACTATTTGGCTGTAAGTATGCAAATGTTCAACCTCATTCAGGCAGTCAAGCTAATGGTGCTATATATGGTGCGTTATTAAAGCCTTACGATAAAATTCTAGGTATGGATTTAAGCCATGGTGGGCATTTAACGCATGGTGCAAAGGTGAGTATAACAGGCAAGATATATCAAAGTTTTTTTTATGGTGTAGAGCTTGATGGTAGAATCAACTATGATAAGGTTATGGAATATGCAAAGGTGGTAAAACCTAATATTATTGTATGCGGTTTTTCTGCTTATACACGAGAGCTTGATTTTGCTAAATTTAGAGAAATTGCAGATAGTGTTGGAGCTATATTAATGGCAGATATTGCACATGTAGCAGGGCTTGTTGTTGCAGGAGAATATCCAAATCCTTTTCCATATTGCGATGTTGTTAGCACAACAACACATAAGACTTTGAGGGGACCTAGAGGTGGAATAGTTCTCACAAATAATGAAGAAATAGCACAGAAAATTGACAAAATGGTATTTCCGGGTCTTCAAGGTGGTCCGCTTATGCATGTTATTGCGGGTAAGGCTGTTGGCTTTGGTGAGAATCTAAAGCCTGAATGGAAAGCTTATGCTAAACAAGTAAAAGCAAATATTAAAGTGCTTGCGAAAGTGCTTGTTGATCTTGGCTTTGATTTAGTAAGTGGTGGCACGGACAATCATTTGATTTTAATGAGTTTCTTACATCGTGAATTTAGTGGAAAGGATGCGGACATAGCATTAGGTAACGCAGGCATAACTGTAAATAAAAATACCGTCCCGGGTGAAACTCGTTCTCCTTTTGTAACAAGTGGCTTAAGAATAGGTTCACCAGCATTAACAGCTAGAGGCATGAAAGAGAAAGAGTTTGAGTGGATTGGCGAAAAAATAGCAGCTATTTTATCTGATATAAAAAATGTAGCATTACAAGAAAGTATTAATAATGAAATAAAGAATTTCAATAAAAACTTTATTGTTTATGATAAGCCTATATTTTAACATGAAATATGTATATACATGAATTTTTAATATATTGCTAAAATTTTTATAATTTATGTTAGAATCACGGCACAACAATGGTTTATCTATATAGGATAAAAAAGGAATAGCAGAATGACCGAGATGGAATTGAAGTTAATAAAGATTAATACAAGCTATTACTACACTAAAGTTAAAGGTTTAGGGCAGAAAACAACTCATAATGGTAGAATGTTTTATGATAAATTTGAGCGTGTAGATTCTATGCTAACTTCGCAAATCATGCAAAGTCATTTTAGAAAAGAGATTATAGTAGCACATTCTCTTATTTTACGCGGTAATAAGGTGGAGAATATAGTATTTGATTACAATGGAAGAGATCCGCAGAGATTTTACCACAAGGCACAGCTTATGTTGCGAGATGAGGGATTTATAAACTTCACAGCATATCAAACAAAGACCCCCGGACATTTGCATCTTTACATACACAAGGGGCATACAGATTTAGAGGAAGGTAAAAGGCTTGCTAAAAGTCTTTCTATGAAATTAGCTTCTAAATGTCCTATTGAATGGAGAATGTTTCCAACAAATGATGTACCCCCACAATTTAATATATTAGCATTACCATATGATGTGTATGCAAAAGAGCGTGGTGCTTGGGCAAAACATATGTAGATTTAAGGAGATATAATGAAAAATGGTAATGTAAAAAATAATTCTGCAGTTGATGATATATTCAAAAACGATAATAGCAATAAAAATAGAACAAAGACCATATTGTTACTAGCTATAGTTGCTATCATATTAATATCTGTTTTTTTGATTATTGCGTGGGTGATGACTAGGGATAATCCTATGCAAAATATAGAAGAAGTGGATCAAGAAAAAAAGGTCTTAAATGAACAAAGTAGCAATCAGCAGTCTCCACTCCCATATGCACACAATATAGATACAAGCAAAAATAACAATCCGCTAGGCATTAATGATAGTATAAGTTCAAATTTAGCAAATCCCAATAATGTAGAGGTACCAATGTCTTCTACCCCACCTCTTGGGGTTCAGGCTAGTGATTTAGATAAATCTACACAGAATACAAATAATATGCCCAATAAAGAGCATGCTAATTTTGAGGATGATGCAAGATATGTAGCTGCTTACAAGGCATTACAAGATAAATATGAGGCAAACAAAGATACAAAGTCCCAACAAGATAAAAAGGAGCAAGAAGTTACTCAGCCTAAAGTGATAACGCCGCTAGAGCCAAAGAAAGTTACTATTGCACAAGCCCCAGATCCTACCATAAGAAATCAAGCTAAATCGACTGATGTGAAGGCTAATACAAAGCCAAATACAGAAGCACCAAAGCAAGCACAAAAAGATTCTAAACCAACATTAAAAGATCCTAAAAAAGAAGAACAAAAACAAGTGGTACAAGTGAATAAGGATAAACCAAAAGAAACAGTTACTAAACAGCCTTCACCAGATAAAGTTATACCAAGACCACAGAGTGTAGCAGGTGAAAATCAAGGAAAAGCACCAGAAAAAGGACATTATATACAAGTTGGCTCTTTCACAGTACAGGATAAAATAACACCTGAGTTTTTAAATAAAGTATCTAAGTATAGTTACAGAAAAGAAAATTCAGAATACAATGGCAAGCCAAGTGTAAAATATCTTATAGGACCATATAAAACACGCGAGGAAGCTAAGCAAGTTGAATCTAAAATTAGAACAGAGATTAAGTCTGATGCATTCTATGTAAAAAGGTAGTTATAGAAGGTTTTATTTGTCTATTTTATCATATTGTCTAGCAAATATACCCAAGTCTTATGATACAACATATCCTATAAGTACGCTAACAAATGGAGAGAGAGGTACTATACGAGTTAGGATATGTCAAAAAAAAACTCGTGTCAATACAATTTATATTGATTCTTTTTCAGCGGATTTAGGTAGTATAATTAGAATAATCATATTTAACGCTAAAGCGTATCATTCGCAAATATTTTCCATTGGCAAAGAAATGTATGTGTTGGGAACATTAGAGTTTCAATGCGATAGATTAACAAATCAACAGATTCCAACGCTAATTAATCCACGAGTTGTTACAGAGATAAACGCTATTACAATGCAATTTAAAACTCGTAGTATAAAACCACATGAATTGAGAGAAAAAATTACATTACAATCATTATTAGAATCTGGCATTCCAGATGTATATGCTACACACATGCACACAATATTTAATCCCAGCAAACATTTTTTTGATGAATACTATGCAAATAATGGATTTCCGCCTGTATATAAAAAGACTTTAAAGTTTGTTGAAATTTTTAATTATATAAAGAGATTACGCAACAAAAAGATAAATTTTAGAGCAAAGTTTAGCTGTAATGGTAGCATAGATGATTTTTTGCATAATCTGCCTTTTCGTCTTACAAATGCACAAATGCAAACTATTGGGAAAATACAACAAGATTTAAGCGGTAAGGAAGCTTGTAGGCGTATTGTAATGGGAGATGTTGGTTGTGGCAAAACAATGGTTATACTTGCAAGTGCAATGATTGCTTACCCTCAAAAATCCATATTAATGGCTCCAACGACTATTCTTGCAAAACAATTGTATGAAGAGGCAAAAAAATATCTACCATCTTATATCAATATAAAATGTGTTATATCTACATCAAAAAAAGAATCTAAAAATCCACTTGATGGAGATTTTATAATAGGGACGCAGGCTATCTTATATAGAGATGGAGATTTTAGCGATTTTGCACTTGTTATGACAGATGAACAGCATAGGTTTGGAACAAGTGTTAGAGCTAAATTAGAGCAAATGATGGAAAAAAAAATAGATAATGAAAAGACAAAACCGCATAATATACAATTTTCAGCTACACCAATACCACGCACAATGGCAATGTTAAAAAATAATGTAATATCATTTTCTTTTATAAAAGAATTGCCATTTAAAAAAGATATTGATACTAATATAATTAGCAAAAAAGATTTTTCACACTTAATAGAACATATTAGATCAGAAATTGCACGTGGAAACCAAATAGCAATAATATATCCAAAGATTGAAAGTAACGATGAATATGTGCAACACACAGAATCTAATGATATAAAAAAACGCAATCAAATACCATATATGTCATTAAAAGATGCACAAGATTACTGGGTAAAGAATTTTACAAATGTGTTTAGTACACATGGAAAAGATAAGGAAAAAGAAGAGATTTTAGAACAATTTGCAAACACTGGTAGCTCGATTTTACTTGCTACTACAATGATAGAGGTTGGAATCTCTCTGCCAAAATTAAGTATTATTGTTGTGGTAGGTGCAGAAAGGCTCGGTCTTGCAAGTCTTCATCAGCTAAGAGGAAGGGTTAGTAGGAATGGTTTAAAGGGATACTGCTATTTATATACACATAATACAAGCAATGAGAGATTAAATAGATTTGCTAAAACCTTGAGTGGATTTGATATTGCAGAGATTGATTTAGAATATAGAAATAGTGGTGATTTGCTAGATGGTGTATTGCAAAGTGGCGAACATTTTTGTTATTTTAATTTTTTAGATGATGGAGATTTGTTGCAAGAGGTTAATGATATTTTAAATACAAGTAAAATCTCATAGATAATTTCATATTTCATTCTAGTTTATTTGATGTAAATTTTGCTATAATTAATTATAGTTTTTATTTTAGGGATATATATGAAATATAGTGTAGAGGATGAAATTTTTGAAGTATTAGATTCTGTATCTATTATTCAGTTGATTAGTTTTGAATTTGAGCGTATTGATGCATTAGTTGCTAAGGTTGCAAGGAGGGCAGATAAAAGCCTATATAGATGGAATGTCGCTCAAGGTTTATATAGATTTAATGAAGAGACAAAGCGTTTTGAACAATATGAAGAAAAAGATATAGATGACATGTTAGATTGGTTTCAAAATGAGGCAAAAGATTGTATATTAATATTAGAAGATTTTTATCCCTTTATGGATGAAAACAATGCTAAGAATATTAGAATCTTCAGAAATATTTCCAGAGATGTTGCAAAAAACAATACAATAATATTATCTCAGCCAATATCATATTTGCCAAGAGAGCTCGAGAAAGATACACATATAATAACTCTAGATTTGTCTAATAAAGAAGATTTAAAAGTGATTTTTGAGCAATGTTGCAAACATTCAAAATTTAGTGTTTCTGATGTTAATTCTTCGCTTGAAAATAGAATTGTAGAGGCAGCTTTAGGATTAACTATAATGGAGGCAAGAAAAGTATTTAGTAGGGCTATATCACGAAGTAATGGGCTCTTAAGTGAAGAACAAATAGAATTGATAATAGGTGAAAAAGAAAGAATTATAAAAAATAGTGGTTTTTTGGAATATTATCACCATAAAGAAGCATTAAATGATGTAGGTGGGCTAGATAACCTTAAAAGCTGGCTTAAGAAAAGAGGCAGGGCATATGAACAAGAAGCAAGAGAATATGGTTTAGAGATTCCAAAAGGCGTTTTGTTGTTAGGGATACCCGGAACAGGTAAAAGTCTATGTGCTAAAGCAATAGGCAATGAATGGAAATTTCCCATTATAAAGCTTGATATGGGTAGAATTTTTGGTGGAATTGTAGGCGAGAGTGAAAGTAATATAAGAAAAGCTCTACAAATAGCAGAGACTATATCGCCATCTGTATTATGGATTGATGAAATAGAGAAAGGTTTTTCTGGGCTTAGCTCATCGGGCAGTACAGATGGCGGTACTACCTCAAGAGTGTTGGGAACATTTTTGTCATGGATGCAAGACAAAACAAAGCCTGTTTTTGTGGTAGCTACTGCAAATAATATAAACCAATTGCCACCAGAACTTTTAAGAAAGGGTAGGATTGATGAAATATTTTTTGTTGATTTGCCATCTTTTAATGCAAGGAAGGAAATTATAAAGATACATCTAAAACGATTAAAAAGGGATGAAAAAAACTTTGATTTAGATGAGTTATCTAATAGTTTTGTGGGATTTTCAGGTGCAGAAATAGAGGAATGTATAAAAGATGCGCTATTTCAAAGTTTTGATAGTGCAAAAGAGATAAATAATTCACATATAATAGAATCAGCTAAAAAAACCTATCCCATATCAAAAACAATGGTAGAGGTTATAAGAAATATGAGAAAATGGGCAAAGGCTAGGGCAGTGTTGGCATCAAGTGAAGAATTTGATGGCAATTTAGAAACTAACAAGAATAAGATACCAACATTAAAACAAGAAACTATGGAAAATCCATTTATGGACTAATAAGGCATAGCAATATTTAATTATGTTGTGTTTATCCCTTACTAACTATATGATTTAACTTTTCTACAATTGCTTATATGCTGATGTCAGCATATAAGCATTTTAACAAACTATACTAATAAAATTTATAGCGTAATAAAAACACAATAATACATAATTATAGCGAAGTAATTGATTAAGCATTCTAACATTCATTCTAACATTTATTTTTATAGTATTATTGCAATCAAAAAGTATAAAATGAATTGCAAAAATGGTAAAAATATTTATTTTGCTCCAAAAAGACATCAAAATTTGATATAATAAATCCCCACAGAGATATGGAGTTTATTATGGCAAACAATAAATATAGTTATTCTACTTCCGAAGATGAAGAATTTGTTTATGAGATAACCAATGAACATTCAGTATTACAACCAAAATTGCAAGAAATAGTAATACTCAATGATGATTATACAAGTGTTGAATTTGTTATTACGCTGTTAATGCGTGTATTTAATAAAAGTATGTCAGACGCACAAAGTATTACACAATTTGTGCATAATACAGGTGAAGGAAGTTGTGGCATATATCCATATGATGTTGCAGAACTAAAATATACATTAGCAACCAACTTTATCAAAGATAGTGGTATGCCCCTAAGAATACTTTTAAGAGATATAAATTAGGGGCGAAATATGGAGGAGCTTAACGAAAATCTTTCAAGCATTTTTCAAAAAACTTTAAATTTTGTTGAAGAGATGCACCATGATATTGTAACAATAGAACACGCTTTTTATGTGTTGTTAAATAATCCGTTAGGGAATCAACTTGTGAGTGCAACAGGTGTGAATACTCAAGATTTGTTGGATTCTCTTACAAAGTATTTAAATACATATATACCAAAAGGGCGTCTTCTAAAAGACTTAGAAGCACCACACCAAACACCAGCTTTTATGCGTGTTTTTGAACAAATGATAACACATGCAAAGAATGCAAATAAATCAAGTATAGGCGTGGGAGATTTCTTTGTTGCAATTATGCAAGAAAAGGAATGTCATTGTGCCAGATTGTTAAGGGCTAGGGGAGTTAATACAGAAGATGTTATGCGTGTGGTGGTAGATTTTGGTGAAGGTGAAAGTAACGAAAAAGACAAAACAAAAGACACTAATAGTCAATTAGAAAAATACGCAAAAAACCTTAATAAATATGCAATTGATGGTAAGATTGATCCTCTGATAGGAAGGGATAATGAAATTAGACAAATAGCTCAAGTTTTATGTCGTAGAAAAAAGAACAATCCAATTCTTGTTGGTGAAGCAGGTGTGGGAAAAAGTGCTATAGTTGAAGGTTTAGCATTAAAAATTGTAAGCGGAGATGTACCTAAAAAACTTATTAGTAGCGTAATTTATTCTGTAGATGTTAGTTCTATTGTGGCAGGGACAAAGTATAGGGGCGAGTTTGAAACGCGTATAAAAAAGATTTTAGCCGAAGTGGAAAAAGATAAAAATATTATCATTTTCTTTGATGAAATACATATGATAGTTGGTGCTGGACAATCTCATAGCGGAAGTATGGATTTTTCAAACCTATTGAAACCTATGCTTGGCAATGGTAGTTTAAGATGTATTGGCGCAACAACTCTTAGTGACTATAAAACTTCATTTGATAAAGATAAAGCTTTAGCTAGAAGATTCACTCAAATAAAGATTGAAGAGCCAAGCCAAGAAGAATGCTTACAAATATTGCAAAAAATAGCCCCACTTTATGAAAACTTCCATAATGTAAAGTATGAAAGTGATGCTATAAGGGCATGTGTTAGTTTATCAAGCAAGTATATAACAGAAAAGCACTTACCAGACAAAGCAATAGATTTGATGGATGAGGCTGGAGCTAAAGCACAACTCAATGAGTATATAGTAAGTAACAATCTAAGTGGTGCAAGCAAAACTATAGAATCAAAGAAGCATTCTAAGGGTATGTATGAAAAGAATAATATTATAACTCAACATCATATAGAGATATTAATGTCTGATATCACAAATATACCAAAGACTACAATAAATGCCAATGAGGGTATGTTGCTTAAGAATTTGGAATCTAATTTGAAAAAACGAATTTTTTCTCAAGATATTGCAATAGAAAAAATAGCAGAGAAGATAAAAATAAATAAAGCAGGATTGGGCGAGTTAAATCGTCCTATAGCAAGTTTTCTATTTATAGGTCCATCCGGTGTTGGAAAGACGGAATTAAGCAAAGAATTGGCAAAGACATTAGGAATAAAGTTTGAGCGGATAGATATGAGTGAATATGCAGAATCTCATAGTATTAGCAAGCTTATAGGCTCTCCAGCCGGGTATGTGGGGTATGAAGATGGCGGATTATTAATAAATAAAATTAGAACAAATCCTCATTGTGTTTTGTTGCTTGATGAGTTAGAAAAAGCCCATAGCGATGTGTATAATATATTGTTGCAGATTATGGATTCTGCTACATTAACGGATAATCAAAATAATAAGGCAGATTTTAAAAATGTTATATTGATAATGACTAGTAATGCAGGGAGCAAAGAGGGTAATTCTGTTGGATTCTTTGATACAAGTAATAATAGGGCTGATAGGGCAGTAAAAGATACCTTTAGTCCTGAATTTAGGAGCAGACTTGATGCGATAATAACTTTTTCTCCACTTGGTGTTGGAGATATGCAAAAAATTGCAGAAAAATATATAATGGATTTAAACGAAACACTGAAAGAAAAAAATGTTTATATACATATTGCACCTAAAGCATCAAAGCTAATAGCACAAAGTTCGATAGAAACAGCATTAGGTGCAAGAGAAATTAAAAAAATTATTGATAAAGCCATAAAGTTACCTTTAAGCAATGAGATACTATTTGGTGCTCTAAATAAAGGTGGTGATGCACAAATAAGTGTGAAAAAAGGTGAGATTATACTAGAGGTTGTCAAAAATAAGGTACGATAAATATAGTTTAGTGTGCTTTCATATGTGTTTTTGGCTTGTATGATGTTTTATAGCAAAACCACGCTATTTTAATAATTGCCTTGTTGATTTTTTTGCTATTTAATGTAATATTATAATTCATAATGCAAATATAGTTAGTTATATTTGTGTTAATATAGACAATAATAAATAAAATTGTATTTTTGTTTTATTTGATTGCATATTGAATTGTTGTTACAATAAAAGATATTATTTAATACAGAATCTGCAATTTGCTTACTTTTAAATGCACATTTTTCCTGCTATTCTAATAATATTCTTGCTGAATATTTGTTGATATTATTTTATAACAAGGTAGTAATATATTACACATTTATTTTTTCACTATCTTACTAAATGTTAAATAATGTATGTTTTATATTGACATTTTTTTGAATTGTATGGCGTTTATATATTATATCTTCATTAACTACAAAGTCGCTATCATTAGATTAAGCGATATATTGCCTATCCTTATCTGCTTGTGTTCTTATTGTTTTAAAACAACCTGTAGTAGTTTAAATGAAATAAGACTTATTTGAAAAAGTCAAATTTATTTTATACTAATTTTCTTATAAAATAACTTCCGATAGATTCGTAAAAGTTTGATACAATATGTTGCAATAATTTTTAACTAATTTTTCTAAATATACTTTATTTGTTTGAGGAGCAGCAATGTATAACCAAGTTCAATGGGAAAAATCAGGAATAACACCGAGCGGAAATGTTTATCATTATTATCCAAGAGACGATGATTTATTTAAAGGAGAAGTTGTGAGAAAAGGTGGAATGATTGTTGAGATCTATGAAAATGGAAAACTTATAGGAAAAAGGCAAACAAGAAGTCAAGGCACAAAATGGATTTCCCCTATTTTCTCATATCTTAAAACAATGACAACAAATGGAGTCAAGTTTGAAAAATGCTATAAAAATTGTTATTTATATGCTTACCCAATAGGATATGAAAGTGAGGTAGGGTTATGATTATATAAGCTATATTTAAGAATAAAAATGTTAGAATGCGAGCTTTTACTTTAAATTTGGAGATAGATTATGAAGAAAGATATTCATCCTAAATATGTACCATGTAAGGTAACATGTGTAACTAGTGGAAAGGAGATTGAGGTTCTTAGCACAAAGCCTGAATTAAGGATTGATATTTCTGGATTCTGCCATCCTTTTTATACAGGCAGTGATAAGATAGCTGATACTACTGGTAGAGTTGAAAGGTTTAGAAAGAAATATAACCGCTAGTTTTATAGAATTATCTCAGTTTTTTAGTAGAAAATAGACAATGGGATTAGCTGTTAAGTATTTGTGTTGTGGGACTTGTTGAGGAAGTAAGTGTTATTTTTTGTTCCTACTCCATTAGGTAATTTGTCTGATATTTCTTTACATGTTTTAGATATTTTCAATAAATGTGATGTCTTTATATGTGAGGACACAAGAGTTACAAAAAGGTTGCTTGTATTGCTTGCCGGGAATAAAATTATACAAGACAATTTCCCCAATATAAATGTTAAAAATAAGAGATTCTATAGTTTTCATACACACAATCAAGCAGTTTTTTTATCCAATTTAACGCCTAATTTTTTTAATTGTGATGTAGTTTTTTGTACTGATGCTGGTATGCCAAGCATAAGCGACCCGGGATCGCTATTGGTACGATACGCCCGTATAAACAATATAAAATATGAGATTGTTCTTGGTGGATGTGCCTTCAGCCATGCTTTTGTCTGTAGTGGATTGGAGGGTAGTTTTTGTTTTTTTGGGTTTTTCCCACATAAGCAGCACGACAGACAAAGATTTATAAAGCAACTAGTTATGTATCATAAAGCTTTACATATAGTATTATATGAAAGCCCAAAACGACTTAAAGATACTTTGTCTGATATATCGCTTGTTTTGCCAAATGCTAATGTGTATGTGTACAAGGAATTAACAAAACTTTATCAAGCAGAATATATTGGACGAGCAGATTCTGTATTAGGTGAATTACCAGATATAATCAAAGGTGAATATTGCATAGTTATAGAAAAGGAATGTAGATTAGATTCTAGAAATGGTGAAGAATCTAGTGCAGTATTGTGCTTAACACAAGATGATATTATCAAGCTTGATATGCCACTAAAGCAAAAAGCAAAGCTATTAACACAAATAAGCTCAAAAAGCACGAAAGAGTGGTACTCCATATTAATGCAAGAAAAATAAACATAGAATTAAAAAATTTTGTATTAAAAATCTTGTTTTTATGGTGAATTAAGTTGTTTTTTTATACAATTTGGATAGTATTCTTAAATCTATATAAAGAAAGGAAAATTATGTTGAGTTTTAAAAACAAGGCATGCAATGCACAGCAAAAAGCCAAAAGTGAGGTATCTAAAGGCATGTTATTATCTAGTTTTCGTATCTTTGCATTAAGTGGGATTTTGATGTCTTATGCGTATGCTACTACGAGTAATGCAAATGAGTATATAGAGGCATCAATTGCGGAAATGTTTGATAATACAAGTAATTTTGAGTGTGAAGGTGGTAAAAGGAGTGCGGAATGCAGGGTTGATAGATATGAGATCAATGATGATATGGGGCTTGCATTGCGTAACTATAGATATACGGTTGATTATCAAACATCAAGGGTGATAGAGAGAATCAGTAGCAATGTAGAGGTTGCGAGTAACTATGAGTATAGGGAGTTTTTGCCTAAGCATTTTGAATGTTCTGATTTTACACAAATTCACAATGATAAAAAGCAAATTAATGAACAGCTTGTTTGTTCTTTTAGTGGCGATTTATACAGGGTGTGGTTTAGACTTAGAGCAAAAGCCACTTCGCCTTTATTTTCAAATATAGATTCTATGGGGCTTATGAAAAAAAGCACAATAGTTTTAAATGTTTTAACAAAGGAACTTACAGGCTCTATAGGTATGGATGAGAAAAGTGCACTTACTAGAGTTTTTAAGGATTTTGATGTTAATTTATATGGAATTGATGTTTATGTAACAAAGCCAAAACTCCCACAAAAAATTTATGAATATATGTTTGGGGATATTATTGATGATGAAAAAGGGGGGCATAACAGACTTAGCCAAATGTCAAAAACAGCCTATAACTCTGGAGTAGGTTATATTTATGGCAATATCATGGGATATGTTTGGGGTAATGATACAATAGATGATAGAACAAAACAAAGCCTAAATAATCTTTTTGTTGCATTGAGAGATTCTGCTATGCTTGATTCAGATATTAGAAGTGTTTATATTAATATAGTGAATAGGACCAAAGATGGTTTTAATCTTGGTGATGTCGTGGCAACAATAACAGATAAATCTGCTCTTAATGTAAATAATTTGGATAAGCATATGGCGGGCAAAGTACTTAATCTGTTTAGTGGAGATGTTTTAAATAGGTACAGAATAGAGGCTCAAGCGTTGAAATCTAAAAATCATGACTATTAATTGAATCTATATTATTTTGGGAAATGTATAGATAAATTTAATATCAACTTGCTACTATTTGATTTATGGGTAAATAAGGATTCTATATCCTTAAGCCGTTTTTAGATTAATAGCTTAGAATTATTTATTAAACTCTAAGCATATTGTTGTTTAAATATATTTTACTAATCTTATTTTTTGTTTTTCATATAATAAATATTTGTGTAATCAATTAAAAATGTTATCGTGAGGCTATTTTGCAACAACAAAATAAAAATATATATAAGGTTATGATATACCTCAAACCACAATGAAAAATCATGAAAATAAAGCCGTTTCATTAAAATAATTAATTATTGTTATAAAACATAGTTCTAAGATTATAAGAAAAGCTTAGAGTAATATAAATCTACTAGACTACATAGAGCGGTTATTCTGGTGTGTAAGTCATATTGTGATTGATATTTAAACGACAAATATAGCTAAAGCAAATGAATACCCTATTTGTATTTTTATTAAAAATAATTAGTTTATATTTTTTCTAAATATCATTTAAGCTAGAATGTATATGAATACATAAGTATATATGTAATATTTGCATATACTTTATTTGATAATTCTATGCGATTGTATGGAATACGGACGATTCCATCAATTCTGCTTCTACCGCTATCAAAAACAAAACCTAGTCCGCTATGGAATTGTCCTAGTAATTGCCCTTGTTTTCCTGATATATAATACTCTTTGTAGCCCATACTACTACCTATTAGAATGCCCATGCCAAACTGCTCTGTCTGTACAAAATCCCAAATAATATCCATACCAACACCACTATAAAATCCGCGTTGATTATTATCAAAAATACCATGTAGTTTTAAGCCAAATGTTTTATGGAAGAAATAACTATATCCTAGTATCGTGCTAGCATTTATTTTTATTGCATTTTCTTGTATATTATAGACAAAATTTGCACCTATACCAACATTAACACCACTTTTTGTTTTTCTTATTTTCTCTGAAATGTCATACTCAAAAGAATCCTCACCAGCAAGCTCCAATTTTTCTACCTCATTGGTGTTTTGTGTTGGCAATGCAATATTTGTGCTATTTTCTTCACCATAAACATTACTAAATGAAAATACATAAATCACAAAAAAACACATAATAACATTTCTAATAAATGACATACGACACTCCAAGGCTAAGATAGTGATAATTGATTGTTAAGAAATCTTATATTATAATAATAGTATAATAGCATTCTATAATTACTCTTGCTTAAATTAAGCAAAATAGATTCCAAATAGACATTTAAGGTCTATTTATACTAAATTATCATCGATAAATGGTGGGGTAACCATGAGTTTTGAAATATATATTCTATTTTTGTTTGCCACTTTGATGGCTTCTTTCTCGCATTGTATTGGAATGTGCGGAGGCATTGTAGTTGGTTTAAATATGAGAAAATTTGATAATTCTAAAATATTACAGGCATTCGCAAATGTTTTATATTTTGTTGGTAGAATGTGTGGCTATATTATAATAGGGCTTTGTTTTACATTGATTGCTAAAAATTTTGGATTTAATGAAACAGCAAGGGCTATTATCCTTATAGTTCTTGGTGTGTTGTTATTTTTGGTGGCATTCATTATTACATTTTATCCAAGATTATTAGGTAATGTCTCTCCAAGCGGCAATTACGCATGGTATAAGAATGCTTTTCAAAAAGCCATAAAATCACAAAGTATTTTTGCATTTTTTATTGTTGGTCTTCTCAATGGTTTTTTACCATGCCATTTAGTTTATATGGCTTCTATTAAGGCTGCTGATTCTTTGAATATTTGGCATTCAATACTTACAATGTTTATTTTTTCTATAGGTACTTTTGTGCCACTATTTCTTGTTGGAATCTTTAGCTCAAGTCTATTGCAATCATCGCTTAGAAAAATTTTTTTATGGATTGCATTTGTAATTATGAGTTATTTTGCATTTAATAACATTTATAATGGTATAAATATGCTTAGTAATTCTCAAGATTCAATGCAACACCATATGGATCATAGTATGCATATGATGAACATTGAATCTAAAGATATGCCAAGTAAAATTCATATTGATAACCAGCATCATAAGAATATGCAAATTGATTCGAATCATATGATGCTAGATAAGAGTACACAAGAATATCATATGAAACATGAAACAATACCGACAAATTCAAAAAATAGCCATAGCTTACACAATCATGGCACACATGAACATCATATTGCTGAATAGGAATGTAAATTGAACGCCGTAGAATCTTTTTTTGATGCTATCATACAAAACCCTTTTTTACATAATGCGTTGTTTGCAATATTGCTTATTGGGATTACATCTGGCATTATAGGTTCTTTGCTTGTGTCAAATAGAATAGTGTTTGTTGGCGGTGGTGTTGCACATTGTGCTTATGGTGGTATTGGAATTGCTATATTTTTTGGGTTTTCTGTTTTACTTGGTTCTAGTATAAGTGCAATATTGGTAGCATTTTTACTTGCATTTGTAAAAAAGAATTTTGAAAGCCATATTGATACTTTCAGTGCTATTTTGTGGGCTTTTGGTATGTCTATTGGAGTGGTATTTATAAATATTTCTTCTAATTCTAATATTGATATGGAATCTTATTTATTTGGTTCATTAATTAGCGTAGATATGCAGTCTCTTGTGTTTATGAGTATTTTTGATATAATGTTAATAATCTTCATATGTGTTTATTACAGGGAGGTTTTAAATATAAGCTATGATTATGAGTTTTGCAAGCTCAAGGGTATTAATACTAATTTATTTATGAATATAATATTTGTGTTTATTGCTATAGGTGTTATTTTTAGCATGCAAGTATCCGGGTTGATTCTTGTTTTAGCTATGCTTTCTATACCTGCTTATATAGCTAATATTTTTACAAAAACACTTAAAGCACAAATGGTTGTTGCGGGTTTATTTTCATTTATGTTTATGATAGTAGGGTTATTTTTAGCATTTACATATAATATTTTACCCGGAGCAGCTATTACATTTGTTGGCACAATTTGCATTATTGTCATACATATGTTTAGATTTATAATAAACACAATAAGGAATATATGATGGATAACACTCAAAATAACAATGAAAGCGTAAGAGACTTAGACTCCCAACTAGAGAGTATTAGGAATGAAATGCTAAGCATGAAACAAGAGCTTAACATATGCAAAAAGACAACTAAGAATGCTTTAAAACTATCCATTATTGTTGGTCTTGCATGTTTCTTTTTTGTAGCCTTGAATTTTAGCATACTTTTTACTGTTGCTGGTGGAGTTGCTGGAAATGAGAGAAAAATACAATCTATACAAGAACATAGTCTCCATATAAGAAAGTGAAATTATAAATGTCAATGGTTTGTGGGTATAGCAACATAAAGTTATAAATATTTTATGATTGCTTAATTTTGTTTGTTATGTAATTTTATTGTCTATTGTGCATGCCAGTTATTTAGGTATTAAAAACAATTTCTTAGCATACAAGCCATAACAATATCTGTTAAAACAAAGCTTTATCCATTTCTTGCGGTATATCAATACCCATTATTTTTAGCACACTAGGGGCTATATTGCTTAAACTTCCGTTGTTTATAGATTCTATATTTTCAGAATCTATAAAACAAAAAACATCTCCTATTGTATGATTTGTAAGTGGTTTTAGATCAGAATCTTTCATTTCTTCACAATTTCCATGATCGCTTGTCATTATAATGCTATAACCTTTTTGTTTTGCAAGATTCCATATTTTTGCTATTTCTTTGTCTAATGCTTCTACTGCTTTTATGCTAGCTTCAAAACTTCCTGTATGCCCTACCATATCCCCATTTGCAAAATTTACCACAATAAAATCATAACCTTTATTAATATAGCTACATACTCCATTAGCAACTTCGCTAGCACTCATTTCAGGTTTTAAATCATAGGTTTTCACTTTTGGAGATTCTATCAATAGCCTTTCTTCGCCTATCCACTCATCTTCCTTGCCACCATTAAAAAAGAATGTAACATGTGCGTACTTTTCTGTTTCTGCTATGTGGGCTTGTAATAATCCTTTTTGTGAGATTACTTGTGCTAATGTATTTGATATTTTATCTTTTGGGAATAAAATAGGGAATGGGAATTTTTCATCATATTCGCACATGCAGGCAATAAGAATATTTGGAAAAAATTTTCTTTCAAATCCATCAAAATTTTTCAATCCCAAACTAGCGACAATCTCTCTAGCCCTATCACTTCTGTAATTAATGAATATAAAACCCTCTGTATTGGAATCTATTGCATTTTTATCAATATAATCTATGTTTAAATCATTTTTTGACTTAAATCCATTGTAATCATTGAAACTAGCTGGTATTATAAATTCATCAAATACTTGTTTGTTGTAGCTATCCTCTATATATGATTCTATGCTACATGTTTGAGGATTGTTACCATATACAATAGTATCAAACGCTAATTTAACTCTATCCCATCTTTTATCTCTGTCCATAGCATAGAATCTACCGCAAATTGTTGCTATTTTTATAGAATCGTTTAATATTGATTCTATATTTTTTAGATATTTTAGAAAACTTTGTGGTTTTACATCTCTGCCATCTGTAATTAAATGTAACCATACTTTTTTATTTTTATCGTTTGCAATCTTTGCTATTGCCTTTAAGTGATCTATATGGGAATGCACGCCACCATCGCTTGCTAAAATACATAAGTGCATCGTATTTGTGGAATCTAAAACAAAATTCAACGCCTCATTTTTTGCTATACTATTATCATCTATAGCCATATTGATTTTTACTAAATCTTGAAATAAGATTCTACCGCTTCCCAAACTCATATGTCCTACTTCAGAGTTTCCCATTTGCCCTTCAGGCAAACCAACGCTTAAACCATGCGTTTTTATAAGCGAGTTTGGAACATGTTTAAATAAATAATCATAATGTGGTTTTTTTGCATGATAAAACGCATTATATTGTGTCTTTTCGCTATAGCCAATTCCATCTGTAATAATCAACACAACTTTTTTATTCATAATCTAACCTTTCAATAAAATTTCAGCAAAAATTCCATATAATTGTAACATGAAAAAATCAAATATGATTTGCATAAAGACCTGATTTATCCGCCTTAGTCTTTATTGAATTTTATCAGTTTTAAGGAATATTATGTTGTATGAACTTCATAATTTGTTTGGTATTTCAATATTAAAATATATTACTTTTCGTGCTGGATTAGCTTTTTTTATAGCATTTTTGCTAAGTGTTTATTGTATGCCTGTGTTTATTAGATGGGCAAAGGCAAAGAAAGCTAGTCAGCCTATTTCAGATTCTATAAAAGCACATGCCAATAAAAAAGATACACCAACTATGGGTGGTTTGGTGTTTGTAAGCTCTGCTATTGTATCAAGCTTAATAACCGCAAAGCTTAATAATCCATATGTTCAAATAGGTCTCATTTGTCTTGTAGCATTTATGTTAATAGGTGCTAGAGATGATTATATGAAAATTTCTGCTAAAAGCAATGCAGGCATGAGCTCCAAAACAAAGTTTTTGTTTCTCTCACTTATTGCTATTGTGGTTAGTTTTTTGTTATATAGAGCAGGGCTAAATACAGACTTTTATATACCTATACTTAAGAAGCCATTATTAGAGCTTAGTGATTTTTCGTCTTTAATGATTATTTTTTGGGTAATTGTGTTTCTTGCAACTACAAATGCAGTAAATGTAACAGATGGGCTTGATGGATTAGCAACGATTCCTAGTATTTGTGCTTTAGCTTCTTTAAGTGTGTTTATGTATGTTGGTGGTAATTTTGAGATGTCAAAATATTTATTGTGGCCACATATAGTAGATTCTGGTGAAGTTATGGTTTTAAGCCTTGCTATGATTGGTGCTCTTTTTGGATTTTTATGGTATAACTGCCATCCTGCTCAAGTGTTCATGGGGGATAGCGGAAGTTTATCTTTAGGTGGATTCATAGCATATTGTGCAATAGTATCAAAGAATGAAATTTTACTCATTTTAATGGGTTCTATTTTTGTTATTGAGACAATATCTGTGATACTTCAAATTGGAAGTTATAGGTTAAGGCATAAAAAAATATTTTTAATGGCACCGATACACCATCATTTTGAAGTAAAGGGTTGGGCAGAAAATAAGATTATAGTTAGATTTTGGATTATTGCGATTTTATCAAATATAATAGCTTTAATCACACTTAAAATTCGTTAATTATGGTGGCAATATGAATAAATCTCAAATAAGAAATCAGCTTACATTAAGGCAACTTAATGCTAATGATATAGAGGAGTTTAACGAGCTTTTAAGATATGCTTTTCAAGTTACAGAAAAAGATCTTTTGCATTTTGGTTGGGATAATGCAGAAATAAAGCAATCAAAATATCCAATTTTGCAAAATGCGTATGTTTTAGGTTGGTTTAATAAAAATAAACTTATATCTCAAATAGCTTTGTATCCTATGCAAATGAACATTTATAATAAAATTTTTAAAATGGGCGGTATAACAGGTGTTGCCACCTATCCTGAATACTCTGGTATCGGTTTAATGGCTGATTTGATGAAGGAGATTCTATCTACTATGCGTACTAATAAGCAAAGTATTTCATGTTTATATCCATATTCTATACCATACTATCGTTCCAGAGGTTGGGAGATAATAAGCGATAAAATGACTTTTAGTATGGCAGATCATCAAGTACCAAAAGTACCTAAAGTGCAAGGTATGATTCAGAGGGTTGAATGTGATAATGATGATTTAATAAAGCTTTATGATAAGTTTGCAAGGCAGACTCATGGATGTTTAATAAGAGATAAACTTGCTTGGGATGAATATTGGCGTTGGGATGTAGAACATGAGGTTGTAGCGATATATTATGATACTAATAATAATCCTACAGGATATATTATATATTTGCTTGAAAATGATGTATTTAAGATTAAAGAGATGATATACTTAAATAAAGAGGCACAATATGGAATATGGGGATATATAAATGCTCATCAATCTATGTTTGATAAAATAAAGGGAGCAAACTATAGTAATCATAATTTAGCATTTTTATTAGAGGATGGACATATTAAAGAAACAACCAAGCCTTATATCATGGCGAGGATAGTAGATGTTGAGCAATTCTTGAAAGATTATCCATTTGATTCTATAAACTTTGATACTACAATATGTTTTATTGTTAGCGATCCCTTACTTGATTGGAATAAAAAAGCATTTATTTTACATTTTAAGAGCAATACAATAAGTTTGGAATTAAATAACCTAGAAACAAGAAAATATGATAATGAGATTGTAATTGACATACAAACTCTTACCACCATGCTTTTGGGATATAAAAGACCTTTATATTTGCGTCAAATAGGGAGACTTGATGCAAATGATCAGGCAATAGATATATTAGAGGAAATAATACCCGAAGGCAAGGCATACTTTAGTGATTACTTTTAATTATTTTAGCTTTTTGGTATTACTATGAGAGAACCAAGGTTTATCTATAATTTAAAAGGTATAATTAGGGCTTTAATCCCTAGAGCAATAACACAAAATATGCTAGAGTATAAATTAAATCATTTGTTGCGTAAATACGAAAAAAAACTAGATACAATAAAGCAAAGAGTTAATTATTATAATAAATTGCAAAGTCAATTTGTCATGCCAACAAATCAAGATGATTTACCAAAAGATGAGCCATATACAAAGAATCTACCACCTTATCCTAGTCGTATTTGTTATTTAAATCTAATAAAACCAGATTTAGATATATTAAAGAATAACAGATATAAAAGCAGGGGTTCTGTATATTACTTTGATACATATCAATGGACAAGATATTTTAATGATTCTTTGTATTGGGCTTTTTTATTTTATGATATAAATCAGCTCATAAGTTTTCCTGCTATTTGCAAGTCTCGCCCCATAATTCAAGACAACAATAATTCTGTTATTTTGCAATTAGACAAATATAGACATTTTCAATTTATAAAAGATTCTATTAAATTTGAAGATAAAAATGATTTGTTATTTTTTAGAGGTGCTGTTTATCAGGAGCATAGGACAAGATTTTTTGAAAAGTATTATAATAGTGCTCTTTGTGATATTGGACATGTTGGGAATAAAGATTCAAATCCACAATGGTTAAAAGAAAAAGTCCCTATTAAAGCTCATTTGACCTATAAATTTTTACTTAGTCTTGAAGGTTATGATGTGGCTAGCAATCTTAAGTGGATCTTAAGCTCTAATTCATTATGTATAATGCCAAAACCAGAGATTGAAACATGGTTTATGGAGGGAACACTGATTCCCAACATTCATTATGCAGAGCTTGATATAAATTATAGTAATTTAGATTCTATAATAGAATATTACAAAACACACACAAGAGAAGCAAAAGAAATTATAAATAATGCAAATATATATTGCAAACAATTTTATGATAAAAATTTTGAAGGACTACTTAACATGCTTGTGTTGAGAAAATATTTTTATCTATCTGGGCAAATAGATGTAACAAATATAGAACGAGAATTATTTAGTAACTAACATGAATACTTAAAAAACTATTAAATACCGCATTGTTATTGAAAGTTTATAATTTTTATGTTCTTATAACATAATTTTTGTTATAATCACTTCAAACAATGGAAGGAAAGGAGATTTATGGCAGAGGATATTAAAAATCTAGAAAATGCAAGTGGTAACAATCACAATAAGGGTATATTTATAGCAAATAGTACAAAGTTACCAAGTGGTTTTGAAATATCTGGCATTAAAGCTGGCATAAAATATAAAAATAGGTTAGATCTAGCTTTAATTTATTCAAAACATCCGTGTGAATATGTTGGCGTATGGACACAAAATAAGATTCAAGCTGCTTGTATCAAACATAATAAGTCAAACTATGACAATAAGATTCATGCAATTATGATAAATTCTGGTTATGCTAATGCTTGCACAGGTAAAGATGGGGATAAAGATTGTGCGTTATGTGCGGATAGATTAAGTAAATCTTTAAATATAGATTCTAATGCTATTTTGTTGTCATCAACAGGTGTGATAGGTCAAAGATTACCAATGGATAGAATCACAAAGGCTATTCCTAAGTTAGTTTCTAGCAAGAGCAATACAAAAGATTCTATGAAAAATGCAAGTAAAGCAATTATGACAACAGATACTTTTAGAAAAGTATGTGGAGTGAAGTTTAATTTAACCTCTAAAGATTCTGATGAATCACAAAGTATTGTCAGAATTTGGGGCATGGCAAAGGGTTCTGGTATGATACATCCAAATATGGCAACCATGCTTGGATTTATACTAACTGATGTAGCAATAAGTAAATCGCTTTTGCAGGAATCACTAAGCGATATAGTGAAAGAAACTTTTAATCAAATTAGCGTTGATGGAGATACTTCCACAAATGATATGGTTATAGTTTTAGCAAATGCTAGGGCAAATAATAAAATAATTGACACAAAAAACAAAGATTATGAAATTTTTAAAGAGGCATTAAAAAAAGTTTGTTTAAGGCTTGCAAAACAAATCGCAAGAGATGGAGAAGGTGCTACACATTTGCTTGAAGTTCAAGTTAAAAATGCAAAGACATTAGAGCAGGCACAAAAATTAAGCAAGTCTATTATTGGTTCTAATTTGGTAAAGACTGCTTTTTTTGGTAAAGATGCAAATTGGGGTCGTATTATATGTGCAATGGGATATAGCGATGCAGATTTTGATACAACAAAATTAGATTTGTGCTTTGAAAGCAAAAAGGGCAGGGTTGTTGTTGTAAAAAATGGAGTTGGTGTAAAGTTTAATGAAAATAAAGCTAAAAATATATTAAGAGCTGATAAAATTCGTATTGATATAAACCTAAAAGAAGGTGAATGTAGTGCTAAGGCATGGGGTTGTGATTTAAGCTATGATTATGTGAAGATAAATGCGGATTATCGCTCATGATAGTACTACAAATTATCTATATCTTTACACAATGTTATGTAAAACACAAGCAAGGTTTCTATTATCAACTTGGTATAGTAGTGCATATAGACAAAATGAATACATATCAACACTATGGGGAAAATTTCATATTGATATAATTGAACATTTCTACCATTTAGGAGCAAGCGAAAAAAATAGAAATGCAATAAAGGAATCATTAATTAATAATTATCGTATCAATAAATATACAAGTATCTACATATAATAACAACATTTAAAAATAATAAACTAAAACTTGATAACATAGCCTAAAAGTCAAAAAACTAGATAAATGCAGATATATTTAAAAATTTAGTAGAAATTTCAGCAAAATAACTAGGTTTATTAATTATTGCTTAATAATATACTTACAAAAAGCAATATAATGATGCCTTAGATTCTATTTACTCAATCTTAGAGATGACATGAATTCTTCTATAAAATTTTTAGAGAATGTGAAACTTGTTTGTATTCTATTTACTTTTTTTATTTATCTTAATTATAATATAGGAGATTTAAGTATGGACTTAACAAATGGCAGTCAAGTATTAACATTAATCAAAGCAACATCTAATATACCATTAGTTAAAATAAACAGGGACGAATATTTGTCAAAAGAATTTTCTAAAGATTTTGCAAATATACAAGACAAAATTTTACAATTAGGTCCATATGAAGCTGGTGTGCCTATTGAGATAATACAACAAAAAGCGAAATCTGCTATAAATTATGAAACCAATAAAGCCACAGCTGTTTCTTTTGCTAATGGAATACCAGGTGGTTTTGCCTTATTTGCAACTATTCCGGCAGATATAACACAATTTATGGGGCATTCTATGAGAATTATGCAAAAATTATGTTATTTGTCTAGTATGCCGGGTTTTTCTAGAATTGATGATATGACAGATGAAGAAGCCAATGCAGTATTAATCTATCTTGGAGTTATGTTTAGTAGTGCTGGTGCAACATTAGCTGTCCAACAAATAGCAAATCATCTAGCCGAATTTGCACTAAAAGAGATTCCTAAGATGGCATTAACAAAAGTAGTAGGATATAATGTTCTAAAAGATATCTTAAAAATGGTGGGTATAAAATTAACCAAAGATACGACAGCAAAAAGTGTTGCTAAAATTGTACCTATACTTGGTGGTATTATATCTGGCGGGATAACATTTATACAATTGCAAAAGATGTCCAATAGGCTATATAATGAGTTTGAAAAAAATAGACTCAAGCAAGATATAAAATATATTCCAGAGCATATATAATAAGCTTATTGTTAAATCTGTAATTTATTTGCTATAAATACATATTGATAAATTAGCATATTAGCAATATGAGAGTTGCAATTAGCTTTTTTCTATAAAGCCAAAGCATCACCAACCTTAATAATGCTTCTACCTATATGCAAATTATTTTGTAATGAATATAGCGTGTTTTCAAGGTTTTGTAATGTAACTTCTTTAATATCAAGCTTATGTATAATTTCTTTTTTCAAACTA
>JARHYT010000097.1 GCA_029264775.1 Helicobacter sp.
CACTTGCTAGAATCTCAATAGTATCTTTATCAAGAAAATCATTTTTAAGCATTTTAACACCAAGCAAAAAGAGTTTGCCCAACACATTACCTAATTCTAAATTTGCTTTTTCTGCAAATTCATATACGCGTATTTCCTCAGGTAGAATAAGAGATTGCACTACCTCATCATTCTTTCTCGATCTTTGTTCTTTAATTTTTTTCTTGCCTTTTGAAGGTCTTGCAATTGAACCTTCTTTCATCCAAGGACTATATCTATTAACCTTTATTTTGTCATCAATTTGATTTTTCTTGTTTTTATCATCGTCTAATATCTCTTTTGATGGGTTATTCTCATGCAAATCAATTAACACAATTTCATCTTGCTCGTCATCATATCCACTAGCCCCCATATCTCTTTCCATACTAATAACATGAGAATTATGCTTATGTTGTTTTGCAGGTTGAGATTTATCCTTTTTCTTCTTTACTTTTTCGCTCTTTTCTGTGTGTTTTAGATTGTCTAATATCTTTGTTGAGTTTTTAAGATTTGTTTGGGAATCTACATTAATTTCTTTATCTATTTTTGTATTATCATTTTTACTAATTACTCGTATAGAACTAATACGAGGTTTTTTTAACTGGCTTGGATCTATGCCTTGTGGTAATTCTTGAGGTTTTAAAATTTGTTTTAGCTCATCTTTTTGCTTGCTATTTTCTTTCAATCTTGAGACTTCATCTTGTAAATCATGGGCTTTATCTATTTTTGTTATATTTTGTTCTATTTCTAATTTTTGTGCTTCTGTCTCTTTAGTATCTTGTTTTTCCGTTTTAGTAGTTTGTTTGACACTTTCTTCTTTGCCTCTACTTATAATTCTAATTGATTTTTTTTCAGTTACATGTCCTGTTAATGTTGCATCTTGAGTATCCATGCCACTAGAAACATTATCAGTATCTTTTGGTTTTGTGTTCTTTGTTATTTGCAATTCAGAATCTTTTTTTGATTTTTTATCCTCATTATTAGAATCTTTTTTAGTCCTACTCTTTGATTCTTTCTTAACAAAACCATCTGGTAATTTGCCACTTGTAATATAATTATATAAAATCTCTGCCTCATCATTAGTTATAGTGCTTGAAACATTGCGTACCTTAAAACCTAGCTCTTTTGCTTTATCAAAAACATCTTTTGGAATCTTTGCGGCTTCTTCTGCTATTTCTTTAATACTCACTTTTGACATTTTCTAATTATCTCCTCAATTTGTTCTCTTAAATTATCAGCTTTGCTAACAAACCTTTTCATGCTTTTTTGAATCCCATCTTTTTGCAAACACTCATAACAAACATAAAAACTTCTTCCGCTACCTTCGTATAATTGCAATGTAGATTCTAAACTTTTAAAACGCAAAAGGTCTTTTTGAAAATCCCTTTTTTTACAAACAACACACATCCTTATACTCTTTTTAGAGTAAAACATTGTATTCTTTAAATTCACGCCATTTCTATCCTTTTTCAATTTTAACACCATCATTATCAAAATCAAGAATTAAAACTTTAAATTTTGGAAATTTTGCAAACATTTTTTTTGCAAGATATTTTGCATCATCTTCATAGCACAAGTTGAATATCGATGAGCCACTACCAGATAAAGTACTCATCAAAGCTCCATTATGCAATGCAATTTTTTTAACTTGAAATAGTATAGGAAAAATAGACATCCTTGAATGCTCATGAAGTCTATCAAGTGAAAACTCTCTAAGTAAATCCCATCTTTGCATACCAAAAGCAAGGCTTAATGCAGAAGAATGAGAGATGTTGAAAACGCAATCTTTTATATCATAGTTACTTGGTAGAACATTTCTAGATTTCTTTGTAGACATTGGTTGCTCTGGTATTACCATTACGCTTTTCACATTGTTTGGTATGCTACATCTAAGACTTGCAACAATTGACTTTCCTGCTTTATTTTTTTTAACCACACTTGCATTAAACCCTCCCATAGTAGCTGGAGTAATATTATCTGGATGGTTTTCATAATTTAATGCTATATTAAGAACCTCTTTTTTACTTGGCACATGCCCTGCCATCTTGAAAGCACTAAAAATAGCACCTATAATAACGGCACTAGAAGAACCCATGCCTCTTGAAATAGGTATATTGTTTCTAAAACTAAAACTAAATTTTGAGTTTTCACCAAACCTCTTATATGTTTGCATAAAAATCTTTACAAAGGTGTTATCTTGCATAAAATGAGGATTTGATTGTCCCTCTCCTTGGATACTTATTGTCTGTTCTTTTGCTTCCCTTATACTAAAATAATTTCTAAAGTTTAAAGACAATCCCAAACAATCAAAACCGGGACCCAAATTAGCACTTGTAGCAGGTACTGAAAAATTCAAACTATAATTCTCCCATATTTAGTTAATAATTCGGATTTGTAAAAACATCGTGCTATTATAGCAAAGTATTCAATATTTTTTACTACAAATAAAATAAAGCTGATGATACAAACAAACTAATATTAAAAACACAACAAAAGGCAAGTAAAACAACAAAACTTATAATCCTTATCCACCATGTGTTTCGTCCAAAATTTTTCCTTGGTTTATTTGGCTTTGTGCCTATTAAACCTAATAAATAAAAAATTAACATTATGGTAAAACTGGCAAATGAAAGTATAATTTGTGAATTTATTGCATCGCTTAATTTGTCTTGCTCCATGTTTCCATTAGCTAAATATATAAGCGTAATAACACAAGACAT
Organism: Helicobacter sp.; assembly: GCA_029264775.1. Classification (GTDB taxonomy): domain Bacteria; phylum Campylobacterota; class Campylobacteria; order Campylobacterales; family Helicobacteraceae; genus Helicobacter_A. Next base: position 2,739 of record JARHYT010000097.1, read on the forward strand.
AAGCCATGCAAATAACAATCTAATACCCACAATTTTAAATTTTGAAAATACACTCATTAACAACAGAACGCAACAAAATAAGGCAATTGCAATTATATATGCAAATGTTGATTTGTTTAAAAGCAATGTTATTTGATTTAGGCTAGTAACTTCTATTATAGAATAAAAAATTTTATAAAAAATGGACATACATTCCCTTCTAAACTTGTATGATATTATATCAACTTTTATTGATTGTGTGTAAATTTTGGATAGTTTTCTTGCAATGATTAATTATAGATTCTATACCATTACTTAGATTAGACTTAAATAATGTGTAATATGTGCTATCTTTGGCAAACAAACATGAAATTAAAAAGGTAAAACATAAATGCAGTATGCTCCCTTCAAGCAAAATAATACTTTTTCTATATTCAACATTCATAATATATTTTTGCAATAATATCACTATAGAATCTACACATACAAAAATATCTTTTAATTCACATGGTTCTTTTAACAAGATCTTTTGTATTTGCTTATAAAAATTATCTAAAACATCTATTATTGAATCTATATCTAACAAAAGACTATAATCTCTAAAAAGTAATTTAAAATTTCTTACTTGCTCTTTTTTATCAATTTGCTTTAATGTAAAATCATCTTCATTCAAACTAATAGTATTATTAAATTTCATACCATAGCCCATATTAATAACACTATTTGGCTTGTAAAGCTTGATTGCCTCTTCAATATTCTTTGCACTCATATAAAACAAATCATTACTATATACATTCAAATCTTTATTCCCATCAACCTTGAAACAATCATTTGGTATTTTTGTGTCCTCAGTACCATAAAAACTATGTTTAGCATGTTTGCTATATCCCTCAATATACCCGCAATCAATTCCACAAAGTATGCAATCGCTTCCCAAAAACGATGCAAGAGCAACACCTGCATTGCCAACAAATGGGGCACTAAACTCAATAACAATTGCACTAGAATCTAAATAGGCACTAGAACTACCACCTCTAAAAAAACCATAAGATTCTTGGCTATTTTCTATAGATTTAAAATCCGTTGTTTGTGCAAATATAAGCGGTATATCTCCCAAATCAGCCTCTTTTAACACTTCCCAAAGATAAGGAACTCTTTCTATTTCTAATTGAAAATCAGGTTTTATATCATGGTGCCTTAATACCTTCAAGGCAGTACCACAACTAATAATTATCATATTATCTTGATTGTTTTTAATAAAATCTATACATAAATCAAGACTCGCACCATTACCAACAACGCATATTGGAGCATTAACTCTTTGTATATTTGAATGCAAAAGTTTGCATTGCTTAAGATTCTTGCACGCGTTATTGAATCCCAAAATCTCATCCTCAAAGCTACCCCAACCACGCATAATAGCCTTTTTTTCTTTAAATATAAAATCCTGTAATAACTCTACATTCCTAGTGTTATAATGTTTTAATTCAAGGCTTAAAATGTTGTTAGTTATTTTTTTTGTATGCAAAAATGCCCTCACTAATGGCAATGAAATATCCTTGATTACGATAAAACAAGCATTAGAATCTACTTGTTTAAAAAGCTTATTGTAATCAACAAAATAAAGTGAGATTCTAAACAGATCTATATTGTCTTCATATATTAAAAGTGAATGAAAAAAATATTCTTCATCTAATAATTGTTGCAAAAACAAGCCACCCATTAATCCATAAATAATTGTTTGAGGCATGAACTTTGAATCCTCAAAAGATTCTAAAAGATTATTAAACAATGCCATATTACTATGCTTTGATAACTCAAAATGATTGGTATGTATTTCATTGTTTCTATTATCTTGCATTGCTAAACCTCTTTTTAGGACATCTCTTAACATGTCATTACAATACTTACCTGTTATATGTAATTTATTCTCATCTATGAATTGTGAATTTATGTTTAAATTAAAATTTGCAAAAAGATTCCATTTATTGTTTTTCATAGGATTTATTGCTACATCTTTATGCGATTCTTGCATGCTTGTTGTATGTGTTTGTGGCGAAATATTTGCAACATTGCCTATGGCGTTTAATTTTGGGATAATGGGATAGTGTATTTTTTGTGTTGGTAAATGAATTATGTTTATGCCATATGAATCTACATGCAAATTATATTCTTTTGGATTGTTTGTAAGGGTGCTAAATAACTTAGGATTAAGGCTTTTAAAAAATTCCATATTATTATAATATGTGATTTGTAAATTATGCGTATCAATATATTGCATAGAATCTTTATTAAATTCATTTACATTTTGCATAAATTTCCTTATTTAGATTTTAAAACCTTTTTTACATAATAAAACATCTTGTATAAAATTGGATACGAAAATGCTATCTTTGTTCTAAATTTAAAATGATTTTTAGGTACATTTTGGATTAACGATGTAAAGAGATTCTTAGCGTTTTTTGGATCTTTAGATTCAATTGCAATCGCATAAAGAGCCTTTACACTTCTTGGTGTAAGGTATATAATCCCCTTTTGCAAACTCTGTTTTGTATTGTCGTCAAAAGTGCATGTAGTAGTAAAATCATATAGGGCATTAGCCATGCTAAGCCATGAATAGCTTTTATCATACATGGACGCTAATTCTTTATTATTAAACGCATTAAAAATATCAGATTTAAAAGGTGGAAATTTATGTAAATTTGGATTAAAGGTCATGATTGAATTACTTCTGATTCTGTATGCATACAATTTATGCGGTATGGATATTGTTTCTCTAGCACAAGAAAAAATCATAAAAGCAAATAGTTGATCTTCTGCAAACATAGCATTCATAAATCTTATATTGTATTTTCTTAATAATTCTATCGTTACAAGTCCATGCCATGAAAAGCCATCTGTTGTTTGCAATTTTTTATCCAATGCTTGAATATTTGACAACCTTTCATATTGTAAATCATGCGTATTGCTAGTATATTCTTCACACTTAATAACAGAATGGGCATCTAAAGGAAACACATCGTTTTCTTGAATATTGAAGAATTTATGCAACACAATATCGATTTGTTGGTGCTTGGTTGCAAATTGCATACATGTATCAATACAATTAAAACATAATAAGTCATCAGAATCTAAAAAATGAATATAATCGCATTGCATAATATCTTTTGTATGAGATAAAATCTCTAAAGCAATAGGTAAATTCAGTAAAACACCTTCATATTCCTGCTTTGAATGCTTAAAACAGCCTCTATAAGTATATTCACCCTGAAATATATAATATCCATCTTTATCTTCAAATTTTATTATATCCAACGAATTAGTCAAATAGTCAATACCCACATTTCTAGCACTAGATAAACCACCATTTATTTTATCTATAACAACAATTCTTTTATCTTTATGAAAATACTTCATCAGTATGTCAAAACTATTATCTGTACTGCCGTCATTTACACATATGATACTAATATCCGCATATGTTTGATTTAAAACAGATTCTAAGCATGAATCTAGAAATTGTGAAACATTATATATTGGAATAATTATCCCAACTCTTTTTGTCATAAAAAACCTTAATCTATTACATAATGCGTATTTTATCATATTTATTAATTTCATTTTACAAAAACAAGATTCTTTAATGTTTATTTAGAGCATGTAGAATACTACCTTTCATTTCACATTAAGGATTACCATGAATAAAATTAAATGTTTAATTGCTGCGTGTTTTTTACAATTTGTATTTGCTAGTGATATTACTGGTATATATGAAGTTGAATCTAACAATGAAATATCATATGTTGAAATTTTTCAAAAAAATGGTAAATTCTACGCAGTTGGATTTGCAAATAAAAGTGGAAAAGATTCGGGCAAGGATATAAAAAATCCAAATCCATCTCTTAGAGATAGAAACATAGGCGGTAGTGTATTTTTATGGAATCTACAAAAAGCAGACGATGGAAAATATGTAGATGGACGCATTTATAGTTTTGATAATGGAGCAACATACTATATAAACGCAAGGCAAGAAGGAGAACTTTTAAAACTTAAGGCAAGTAAGGATAAAAAAGGTGTAATCGGTAAAAATCTTGTATGGAGAAAATTAAATGAAAAAGAAATTGAACCATACAATACCTACAGATACGACACTAATAAGCTAGAATTACCAAAATAAGTGCAATGTTGCTACAAAAAAGTAGCAATTGCACACAAATTTAGTTATGATGCAAAAATTACGATATTATTATATAAATATTCTTGCAAGGAGATGTTATGAAAACTAGAAAGATGACTTTGCTTGCATCATTTATAATGAGTACGCAGTTTTTGTTTGGTGTTCCGCAACTTATTGAGCAGCAATATAATCAAATATGTTGGCAGTGTTATAGTCCAGAAATATCCGTGCAAAATTTCTTAAACAGGCACAGAGAAACTCTTCGTAATTTATGTTTTAAAAAAGATGCTAAAGCTTGCCATATGATGGCAACCCTATATGCCGCGTTACTTAATGATTTTGACGCACAAGCATATTGGCAGAGATCTTGCAAATTAGGCAATAAAGATGATTGTGCTAAAGTTACAGAGGATGAGGAGTAACCTAGCCTGTTATATTAACTTAAATGTATTTTACATGGTAGCGTATCACGAATTAAGGCGTTATAAAGCAATCACATATAGCAAAGCATAAAAGTATTGCTAACCTTGTGATGAAAAATTTATCTTTTGCTTACAAATCATATCAATACTCCGTCTGAAGAGCATTTCTCACATAGTCTAATATCTGCTCACAGCTCCTAGAACGAATTAAATCTGAATGTTTAATTAAACTATGATTTATCTCAAAACCATCTTTAAGGTTTGCAATAATTGTTGTAATACCATTTGTACGAGCACACTTTAAAGCTGGAATCAAATCAATATCCTTAGAAAACACCAAGATTCTATCGGCTAGTTTATTATAAACAATATGTGCAATATCAAGCCCTATTAACATATCTACTTGTTTTTGTATTATTATAGGTCTATTATTAGAATCATATCCACGAAATTTTGATATACCTAGCCTCGTAGCTATATATGGCATCATTTCTATATCATCTAAAAACTTTAAAATCTGTGCTGATTTTGTTTGATAGTCGTCATCTCTATATGAATTGATTTTGTCAGATTCTAAAGGCTTAGCAGTATAGAAAAATATCTTTTTTAATCTTTCCTCCTTAAGCAAAAAAGAATGTATTAGGGCTAGCATATGATATGCGTTATTGCAATTTATATTACTCTCATTAAAATCTGGAAATTGCGAATCTTTTTGTATATTATTAATTTCATGTCTTAAGTTCTCCCAATCAACAAAAACTATCGTATTCATTTATATCTCCAAATAAGTTTTAATTTTTGCATATTCCACATGCATTAAATTATATCATAAATAAGAGATAATGCAATTATTCATTGATTTTTATTATTCTAGTTGCGTGAATCTAGATATTTTTATAAAATCTCAAAAATATATCGATATTTTCTTCCTCACCCTGTAATGTTAGAATCATATCTGATTGATAAAATTCTTTTGCTACAATGCTTAGTTGATATTTTTGAATTAGATAAACAATTTTGTTATATTGTGAGCTTTTGTCTTTTAGCTCAATATTTTTTAGTTTCTTATAAATTTTTATTGCGTGTGTATTTTTTAATACAGAAATAGCGTTTAAACTAGATTGAGTATAGGCTCTAACAAGCCCACCAACACCAAGTTTTGTTCCACCAAAATACCTAACACAAACACATAAAGTATTAATTATTTTTTCACCCCTCATAACTTCAAGCATGGGAACACCAGAGCTACCCTTTGGTTCTCCATCATCGCTACTACCCTCAACTATTTGCTCATATTCGTTTAATAGTCTAAAAGCCCATACAAAATGAACGGCTTTTTTATGATTATCACGCAATTGCTGCAATATAAAGTTTTTGTTAGTATTAAGTAGCAAATCATTGTGATCTTTAGAATCTAAACCTGTGGTTATACTAGATTCAAAAATATTATTTGGGAGTGGCAAGGGGAACAAGTAGGATAAAAATTTAGAACCCTTAATATCAAGTAGATCTAACGAATTTTGAAAACTTATATCTAACCTACAAATATCTAAACAATAAAAAGTATTCATAAAACCTATATAAAGCCTCTACCAACACGCCCTACATTATCAACACTAAAATTCAAGCTCTCTGTATGTATGCTATCATCAATAAAAACCTTACTAGCCTCTAATATCAAGGTAGAACAAACTTCACTAAAATTTAATATATCTTTAAAATTACAAAAAAATGCAACTAAAGAGCCATTTACCATTGGAGGATAACCATCTAAAATATTTTTTGTATCAATTTTGTATGTATCAGCCTCACTTACATTATATGGCAACTCTTTGCCTGTTTTCTCCATAGACTCTAAAAAATCCCGTTGCACACTACATATTGTAGCTACTTTTGTAGTTTTAACATTTAATAGTGTATCTTTCAAATCCCCATTACTTTTATTCATAATACTTACACCAAATATCATAGGTGTTGGACAAAGAGGTGCAAAAAAGCTAAATGGGGCTAAATTTATAATACCTGCATTGCTAATAGTGCTTATCCATGCAATGGGGCGAGGAGTAATTGAATTACTTAGTATCTTATAATTTGCAAGTGGTGTAGAATTTGATATATCAAGCAACATATGCAATCCTTGTTATGATAATGCTATTTGCATTATAGCAAAACATTAAACAAAGATATGTGATAATCAAGTAGATAGGAAACTAAGAAAATAGAAGCAATGCAAAGCAATGCACAAATTAATATAATACATTTAATAGGAGAGGTGATATTGTCTTCATAGTATTCCTCATCACCTGCTATTGGTTGCTTAAAATACATAGCAACAATAAGCTTTAAGTAATAGCAAACCGCAATAGCACTGCTTAACACCATTACAATAGCAAGTGCTATTTCATCTTTTTGCAATGCCTGTGTAATGATAAATATCTTACCCCAAAAGATGGAAAATGGTGGAATACCCGCAAGTGACAACATAAATAAAGCGGCGGTTAAAGATTTTATGGGGTATTTTTTTGAAAAGCCATAAAATTTTTCAAAAGAATAATCATATCTTGATGAAAAATTCTTTGGCTTACTAGCCCAAAGTAGAGCAAAAGCACCCAAATTTGTAACAAGAAACAATATCCAATATATAGATAAAATACCAAAATTACCTAGATAAATACAAGCAAGTGCAAACCCAGAATGAGATATAGAACTAAATGCAAGCATCCTTTTTACATCCTTTTGTAATAAGGCTACTATATTAGGTAACAAAATAGTTATAAACAAAAGGATTTTTAATAGCTTTTCAATATAATTATTTGGAGCAAAACCACTAGAAACAAACAAAAATATAGTAGTAAATACCGCAAAACCAGCAATTTTTGGGACTATAGAAATATAGCCGGCTAACACAGGATTGCAAGCTTCATAAACATCGGGCATCCAACTATGCCATGGAACTAATGATATTTTAAAACCAATACCAGCAACAATAAATATAAAACCAAATACCATAAGCATCATATAGACATTTTGTTGTGGTGCTAATATATCATGATACAAAGCGGTATTGTTTAAATCAAAACCACCAGTGCGTAAATAAATAAGCAATATCCCAAGTATAAAAAATATACTAGCTAATGCACTTGCAGTAAAATACTTAATGCTCGCCTCAAGACCATAGATTCTACGATTAAAAGACATAAGAGCAGCTAAAGGCAAACTTCCTATTTCCAAACCCAACAAAATTAAAATAAGATTATTAGAATTAACCATTAACATAAAACCAGATACAGAAAATAAATACAATGGATAAAATTCAGGCGTTTGAAATTCTACAAATTTATGCTTTGAAAAAGTAAGAAACACAAAGAAAAATGAGGCGGTTAATATAATATATTCTGATATTAAAGTGATATTTGATACATTAGAGGAATGCCCTAAACTCAAACAAAACAAAAATGCTGAAGCAATAAAAATCATGCTCAAAGATAGACTAGTATTGCGTGAAAAACGACTTGCAAAAGCATTGCTAAAAAGCACAACAATTGCCCCTAACACTAGAATGAAAGAGGGCATATAAAGATACATATATAAATATAAATCAACACTAAATTCCATATTATTCATTCTATACTCCTATTTTATCCATTATATCTAATCTTCTAAATCTATTATTGTTTCTTCCATATAAAATGGAAGTCTTGAAATCAAATTTCCATTGACATTTAGCAAATGTTTTTTTGTATCTTGCTCTTGTGAATTTGCATACATCTTGCCTACTAGCTGCTGAACTGAAACTTGCATTGATTTTAAAATAGTATTTGGAAATACCCCAAGCCAAACAATAACTACTGCAATTGGCAAAATAACACAATATTCCTTAAAATATAAATCCTTCAAATTTTTGTATAAAGCCATATTTCTTATTGAATCCCCATAAAAAATATTCTTAAACAAATATAACATGTAACTAGCAGAAATGATTAAAGTTGTTCCAGCTAATGCAGTTATAATGGGCGAAGTTTGAAAATAACCATAAAGCGATAAAAACTCACCAACAAAACCTATAGTTAAAGGTAACCCTACATTTGACAGCATAACAAGAGCAAAGAAAAAAGAATAATGTGGCATAACTTCAGCAATACCACCAAAATCATTAATATGCCTTGTAGATGTGCGATAATAAAGCATACCAGCCAAAAGGAATAATGCCCCGCTTGTAACACCATGTGCAACCATCATAAAAATTGCACCGCCAATACCTTCTCCATTAAAGCTAAAAACCCCTAGCACAACTATACCCATATGTGAGATTGAACTATATGCAATAACTTTTTTAATATCTTTTTGCTTAAATGCAATAATGCCTGCATATATAACCATAATAGTTGCTAGAACGCTTATTATAGGCATAAAATGGACACTAGCATCAGGAAATAAAGGTAAAGCGAAACGCAATAAAGCATAGGTACCCATTTTAGAAAGCAATGCGGATAACATAACACTTCCTAATGCAGGTGCTTCACTATAAATATGTGGCAACCAAGTATGTAACGGAATAATAGGTATTTTCACAGCTATAGAGATAAAAAAGCCCAAGAAAAGCCATATTTGCAATTCAATTGGAATCTGTAAAGCACCGCTAGACCAGATACTTAAATCAAAATTAAAATTACCTAATTGTTGGTAACATAAATACCCAACATAAAGTATAGATACAAGCATCAAAAGGCTAGAAGCAAATGTATAAACAAAAAATTTCAAACCAATATATATTTTCTGACCACTTCCCCAAACGCCAACCATATATAACACAGGTAGAAGAGCTAACTCCCAACAAACATAAAATAAAAGAACATTTTGAGATGCAAATAACGCCATTAATATGCCTTCCAATGAAAGCAAACAAACTACAAATGGTTTTGCATCATCTCTTCTTTGCAAATAAATATTAGCAATAACCATAATGAAAGCGGTTAGAACAATAAGAAACAATGAAATGCCATCAACTGATACAAAATAATCGATACCTAGCTGAGGTATTAAGAAAACCTTTGTAGAAAATTGCACATCAGAAGTATCAATACGATAACTTATCCACAATACAACAACTAAAATAAGCTCAATAAATGAGATAATGCGACCAAATCTCTTAGCACCACCATCATCAAACATAAATATAAATAGACATGCAACAAGGGGGCAAACAATAATTAAACTCAATAGATATTCCACTTTTTCTCCTTGTTTATCAATAAATTATAAAATATGCCAAGGTTACAAATAAAATGATAGCAACGCCAGCACTCATAAGTCTTAACATACTACTTAAATTACCATTTTGTATTGGCTTTAATATATAGCTTAAAAACACGAAAAATTTAGCCACACCATCTACAATTTTATCTAATATCCCCATATCAATTATATGATAGAGAAACTCTGACAAAAACGAGAAAGGTTTAACAAAGAAGATTCTATATAAATGTGGTATATAGTACTCATTCGCTAAAATCTTATATAAGATATTTTGCCTTTTTTCTTTATATCCATTTTTATACATGAAATATGCAAGTATTATGGACAATATCACAACACTTAGAGTTATCACAATGAGTAGCATAGCATTGTCTAAGTGAATATTGGCAGGAATTAATACAGATGATAAGAAAATATCAAAATTTACATAAAATAACCCGGCAACAACAGCTAAAAATGCTAATGGACTCATTGCATAAATCATAACCTTACTTGCTTCATGCGGATGCTCACTATGATTTTTTGGTGCTATAAATACAAGCATAAATAATCTAAAGCTATAAAATGCAGTACAAACTGCACCAATTAGTAAAACAGCCCATATACTATAAGAGCCATTAGCATAAGCAACTTCTAAAATCTTATCTTTGGAGAAAAACCCAGACAATGGAGGAATACCACACAATGCAACAGAGCCAATTAACATAAATATCATACTAACTCTTAATGGTTTAGATAGTCCCCCCATCTTTGTTATATCTAGTTTATCATTCATGGCATGCATTACATTTCCAGCACCCAAAAATAAAAGTGATTTAAAAAATGCGTGTGTAAATAAATGAAATAATGCAATAATATAAGCCCCAAGCCCAGCAGCAACAAACATATAACCTAGCTGAGATAATGTAGAATAAGCAATAATCCGCTTTAAATCCTTATTAACGATTGCCATTAATGATGCAAAAATTGCCACAAATGCACCCAAACAAGCAATAAAGCCTGAAACTAAAGGCACACTGCTATACAAAGGTGAAAGACGAATAACAAGATATACTCCAGCAGTTACCATTGTGGCTGCGTGTATCAAAGCCGAAACCGGAGTTGGTCCCTCCATTGCATTTGCAAGCCATGTATGCAATGGAAATTGTGCAGACTTACCCATAGCACCTATGAATAGCAAAGCTGCTATCCATGTAAGTATAGAATCTTGAGGTGGAGTTGATGCTAATTGTAGGAAAATATCGCTATAAGACAAAGAACCCAAACTAATATATACCAAGAAGATTCCAAGCAACATACCCAAATCAGCAATTCTATTCATAACAAAGGCTTCAATTGATGCAGAATTAGCACTCTTTTTCTTATACCAAAAACCAATAAGCAAGTAAGAACAAGTTCCAACGCCTTCCCAGCCAATAAATAAAATTAAAAGATTATCGCCTCCAACTAGCAAAAGCATAGAAAACACAAACGCACCAAGATATGCAAAGAATCTATTAAATCCCATATCATGTTTCATATATCCAATAGAATAAAAATGCACCATACTAGATACTAGCGTAACAACAAAAATCATAATCGCATTGATATGATCAAACATAATCGAGAATGTAACATTAAATTGTGCAATGCTTATAAAATCCCACAAAACAATATGAAAACTAGAACCACCGCTAATAAGGTAGTAAAACAATAGCAAGGAGGATAAAAAACTTATACTAATACATATAGAGCAAAAATATCCAAGCATAATAGAAGGCTTTAGAGTCGCACTAAAACCAGCAATAATACTTGATAGAACAGGTAAAAACACAGTGATAATAAGCAAGGTAGTCTTATAGTCTGCTATTAAATCAAAATAACTCATACTAACCCCTCATATTACTAAGTTTATCTATATCAAGTATTTTATATTTTTTATACAACATTAAAACTAATCCCAAACCTATGGCAACTTCAGCAGCAGCTAATGCAATAATAAATAAAGCCATAATTTGCCCCTCTAGATCTCCTTTATAATAACCTATAGCAATAAAGGCAACATTCATGGCATTTAACATGATTTCTGTTGAAAACAATAAAAGTAATATATTTTTTCGTCTTAAGATTCCATACAAGCCTATACAAAACATAATAGCACTAAATATGAGATAATGATTAAGCGTAATCATTGTATTTCCTTTCTTGGTAAATCATTAGTTTTTGATACTTCACAATTAGAATCTTCATTTGAAAACTCCGGTTTGTGTGCACCAGAGCCAATACCTGCTATCATTGCCATAAGCAACATAATAGCCGCTGCTTCAAAACATATCAAATATTCATTAAATAAAATATGTGCTAATTTATTTGTACTTAAATCTGATTGTGCTATGTCCAACGCATCATAAATGCCCACAAATCCAGATGGCTTTACAACGCCCACAACAATAAGCAATGACAAGGCAAATACGCTAACAATTAACCAAACGATAAATTGATTCTGAAACTTTTCCTTAACTTCCTTGCTTAAGTCAAAAAACATCATACCAAAGGCATACATAACAACAACTGCACCAGTATAAACAATAATTTGCACAACACCCAAGAAATCTGCATGTAATAAGAAGAAAAATCCAGAAACTAGAATCATGCCAAAAGCTAATGCACTGAGGGCATACAAAATATTGTTTGTCATAACAACAATCAAAAATGCACAAAGTGTCAAAGCAGCAAAAGTATAAAACGCTATTAACTCAAACATCTATCCTCCTAATTATCCCATTATCAATAATCTAGCGGAGTTTGCTTAACTTCTTTATCCGCACTAGGACGCACAGAACCAAATCCTTCAAACTCAAGTTGATTATGTATTTTTGCTTCTTCTAAATCTTTCAAGAAATCTTCTTTTAATCCGAAATGTGCTCTTTGCTCACTCGCATTTTCAAACCTATTTCCCATTACAATGGCAAGCTCAGGACATACTTCGGCACACAAACCACAATATATACACCTGCCTAAATTAATTGTATAAGAATCTATTTTTTTTCTACCATCTTCACCTTCATGAGTTAAGATTCTAATGCAATTGCTAGTGCATATCTTTTCACACAGACCACAACCAATGCACCTTTCATTTCCAGATTCAAGCATTCTTTGTAGATTATGAACAGCTCTATATCTAGGGCTTAAGGGCTGTGCCTCAAAAGGATAATTAATAGTAACAGGTTTGCTAAAAAATTCCTTAATAGTCAAACCCAAACCCTTAACAATATCACTTCCTAAACTTAAACTAACACTTCTTTTAAAACTATCAAAAGTAGTTTGCGGAAGTTTCTTTGTAGAAATAAAATAGTAATCTTGCTCTTCTTTAGAGTGTTCTTGTTTTTTTTCTATTTCTTCCATGCTATCTCCTTTATGGTAATAATACAATACCAGTAATTAAAATATTAATCAATCCAAGCGGTACAAGCACTTTCCAACACATATTCATGAGTTGATCGGGGCGAATATGGGGTAAAGTAGCCCTAACCCACATAAATAAAAATATAAAGAAACATACTTTTAAAATAATAGCAATACCTCCGGGTATAAATCCTATAGGATTGAATCCCCCCAAGAATATAAGGCTTACAACAAATCCAAATGCAAACATATGTGCATATTCAGCAATAAAAAACATGCCCCATTTTAATCCGCTATACTCTGTGCAGTAACCAGCAACAAGCTCTGCTTCATGCTCCAATAAATCAAATGGTGTCCTATTAAGTTCAGCATAACTTGCAATAAGAAATAAAATAAATGCCAAAGGTTGCTTAAAAATTAGCCAGTTCAATACACTTCCACCTTGATAGTCATTCATAGTAACCAAAGATAAAGATCCAACAATCATAATAGGTGCAAGTATAGAAAGCCCACTAACAATCTCAAAGCTTAAAACTTGAATGCAAGCCCTAGCCCCACCTATTAAACTCCATTTGTTGCCACTACTAAGCCCGGCTAAAAGAGGTGCGTAAATACCAACAGCACCAACAGAGATAAAGAATAATAAACCTACATTAATATCAGAAATAATTGGCGTTACTTTATATCCAAAAATCTCAAAATCAGGAAAAAATGGTATTGCAACCATAGAGGTCATGGCACTAACTAAGGCAACTACAGGAGCTAAAGTAAAAATTAGTTTATTTGCACCTTTTGGGATAACATCCTCTTTTGTAAAAAGTTTAATTGCGTCTGCACCAAATTGTAATAATCCAAAAGGTCCTACATAAATTGGTCCAAGCCTTCGTTGAAAAAACCCTAAAACTTTTCTCTCAATATAGGTAGCAAAACCACCTAAAAATGAAAAAACAAGCAAAACAACTATCACTTTAATCAAAGTTTCAATTATAAAAGCACTCATGCCATATTCCTTTCTACCTCATCATTCATATTACATTTTGAAATCTGCAAATATGAAGTAAAACCATTTTCAAATAAATTATAAACACCATCGATTAGAGGTGATACCAACAATATGGAATCTTTTAAATCAACATCACAATATATGTGTGAATAAATACTTGAACTATCATTGCTAAGACATACCAAATCGCCGTCTTTCAAACTATTTTTATCTAAAAATTCTGAGCTAGTATATATGCCACTTTTTGATTGCATATTATTACTAGAAAGCGTTGTATGATTAAAATGATTCTGCGTTTCTAAAAGTATTGCATTAAAATTTATATCATCTTTAAAACGCAAAGAAAATTTAAAGTTTAAAATATCGTCTTTAGTGGATTGCAAAAACTTAAGAAAATATCCACGAACATCTCTACCATCTTTAGTATAAGATGCTATTAAATCCCTATGCTCTATCTTTTTGTAAAATGGACTATATTCACACAAAATACCAGTTAAATCACCTATATATTCAACATATTGCATATTATCATCAAATACGCTCAATTCTTTAGCAATATCATTCAAATCAAGGGCAGATTCTAAGCTAGAATCCAAATATGGTATATTAGGATTAAGAGGCAATAAACGCATCTCCATATTTGTAATGCTTCCTTCACTTTGTGCCAATGTTGGCAATGGAAAATTTGGTTTGATTGTATCTAAGTTAGAATCAAGAACAAAATCACCATTAGAGCGAATACCTATAGTGTAATTTTGAACTTTTTCTTTATTATCCCATGTTAGATTACATATGCTAGAAACACCCATTACATTAGCACCTTTTGGTACAAAAAGAAGTTTTAATTGTAATTTCTGACATATAAAGGATAAGAGATGTGCAAGAATTTGTAGTTTGTTTTCATTATCCATAAATTCTTGTTGCATTGTTTCTGTTATATTCTCCATAATTGTAGTTGCTACTGCTTCTGTAATATTTGGAGGATTTGATTCTGTGTGATAGGATTGTAAGCCATATCCATCATAATTTGTAAAATCATGAGATAAAAATTCATCAAACACAAATTGCGAAATAATTAATACTCCATTCTTATTTACCTTTAATGAATCTAAATTATCAATATTAAGATTTCTTGTAATTATATCTATGTTATATGGACTTAGATTATCAACCTTTTCCTCTTGATTTTCTTGAACATCTACTTTTTCTTGTGTATCTTGTGCATTATCTAATTGTTCCTTATTGCTAGTGCCTTTTAAAAACATTTTTAGACTATTAGGGAAACATTCTTCAAAATCATCTATTAAATCATTCGCAAATACTAAAGCAAGTATTCCAGAGAGTGCCACACTACTAGATTTGCAATTTATTTGCATAACATTTTTACTAAGAGATTCTAATAAAGAATCATGAAATAACCCTATGCTTAATACTTGTGAGCTTTTTTGTATCTTTAGGTTATTATTAATTTTGTATCTTACGCTAGGAGAATCATACTTAAAATAAGTATTCAATGCAACAAACGAATTACTAGCTTTAAAATCTGCAAATGTGGCAAAAAAATGAGAAAATGATAATTTCCTATCTTGTTGTGCTACTTCATCATAAAACCTACTTTTATAATATATAGACGCATTTAAAAAACTTTCACGAAAGCTAGAAAAACATTTTGCCTCATGATTAAATAATGGTATATTAAACTTTTTAGAGATTAAATTTGCAAGCAATGCCTCCTCATTGCTCACATCACTACCTACATTAATAGAATCTGCCTTTTTAAACGCATTTAAAGCAGATTCTATATTTCTTGTGCCAATGGATACCATATCAAATGCAAACCTACCAGCACCACAAATAGGATTATAAAGGTAATCATTTTGAACGCGATAAACTTTTTGCAAATCTCCCTTAACATCTAAATGTTTTACATTATATATTAACTCGCAACCACCGGCACAATAACCACAAGTAGAATGAATTTTTTCTAATTCCCAAGCATTACTTGTATATGTAAAATCCTTGTAAGTCATAGCCCCAACGGGACAAACAGATATACATTCTCCGCAGTCCTTACATTCATTTTTACCAACAAACTCAATCAATCCTTTTTGTCTTTTTGACCACACTGAATAAGGATCTTTTCCCATAGAATCTTTATAATTATCAGGAGTAAAAAGCTTTGCCTTACCGGCTTTTAGATTTGCTTCACCTATATTATCCTTGCATGTAGTAACACATCTTTCACACATAATGCAAAGTGCTGGATCATAAAAGCTCTGCGCAAAACTAAATGATTTTTTATCTGCTTCTTGCAAACCAAATAGCTGTAAATCTACCTTTGTATGAAGTGTAAAATCTTGCAATTCACATTCGCCACTTTTATCACATACACCACATTCTAGGGGATGATTTACACAATATGTAGTCATTATTTCTTTTCTATCATTTAATATTTCTTCAGTAGCAATCAATACTTCCATGCCATCTTTTACTTTAGCATTGCAACTATAAACGCGTTTGCCAGATACCTCAACCATACACATCTTACATGCCACAGTGGGGCTACAACCACTCAAAAAACAAATCGTTGGAATCTGTATATTATTCCTCCTTGCTACCTCAAGGATTGTTTCGCCCTCAAATGCCTCAAATTCCATTCCTTCAATTTTTATTTTCATGAACTAAGCCTTTAATCTTTTATAATCAAAGTATTTTTGTGTATCTATAACTGAATCGCTAACAAGAACTGCAACCATACCCTTCAGAAATGAAGTCAAAACAACCTTTAATCTAAGAGCATACCTCCCAACTTGCAATGTAACTATGTCATTATCTTGCAATCTAGTAGCTATGCAAAATTGATTTGATACTTTAATTATCCCATGCGACACATCATCTTTATAGTACTCGTTACTATAAAAACTCAAATTTCCGCTAATAGATGCTTTATAGATAAAAATACCACTGCCTTCTATAAATTCTATTTCAGGGTAAGGTATATAATCCCTAGTTTCAACAAAACCAAAATCCCTATTGCAACATACCTTTGAATCTAAGTCATCAAATGCAGTATCAATAAGATTTACCATAGTATAACAATTTTTGTCGTTTGATTCTAATACAAATGGTAATTTCCTTGTAAGATCAACAATATATTCCTCTGTAAGACCTAAATATTCACCGCAAATATCAAGCAAATCAATATTTGGACTATTATAGCTTAAGCCTTGAGTTAAATTACTATTAATACCGCCAAAACCATCATCCACATAACTTGGATGAAGTTTCGTCAATCTATAATTTATATCTATTACGCTACCCTCCATAAATTGCAATGGCAATATATAGCAATGTTTTTGTGAGTTACAATCTTTGCTACTAGAATCATCAGAATCTGTTGGCATAGCAAAAGGGGCATATGGAGCAACGCTTATACTATATTCAGCATTACATCTAATGCCAAGAACAGATTTAAACTCCATATTATCATAATCTAAATTACATATTGCTTGAATGCCATTTATATTATGGTATGCAAGTGGCACAATAGAAACATTACAAAGATTTGTTAAACAACCAAATATCTGTGCAATTATATGATAATGTGGAGACAAATAAAAATCCTGCCCTATTAAAATGCAAACATTGCTTTTGTTGTCTTGAGTACTATGATCTGGCTTAACTATTGAATATGTTTGCAAACATAGTGTTTTTAAATATTGTAATTCATGCCCACTAACATTGCTTTCTGCTATCACATTTCCTAAGTCAAGAGATTGTAGCCAAGCTATTACATCAGAAATATGTTTCTTTGATTCTGCATTAACAACACTAAGAGATTTTACTAAATCATCTGAGAATATATTCAGCAATAGTGCTGATATACCCAATTCTGTGCCAACTTCATATTTTAATGACAAATCACTTTTAAATCTTTCTTCTGCAATGGTGCTTATCCATATGTTTTTACTTCCTTTTTTTAAGGAATTTTTTGATAAATTACTCCTTAATATAGGCATTTCATCATATAGATAGCTCCCAAGCACAATTACAATATTATTTTGCATATCTATTACGCGATCAATGTCTGGTGCTTGCTTTATATTAGCAATATTGCAAAATTCCCTATATAAAAATGCCTCATTACAATACAATTTCTTATTAGACTTCTCTGCAAGCATATTTGCAATATATGCTTCCTCATTTGTAACATTTGGGCTAATTCTTATAGCATCTATTTTGTCTAAAATACTAGATATATTAAATACTTTTTTATTAGAATATTCATTGCACATATTAAGAAATGTTGGGCTAAATGGATTCTGCCTCATAAAATTATGTCTTCCAGCGTGGCAAAGTTGATTTATATGTGCCTTATTCTTAATCCTATACACTTCCTTTTTGGAATCTATATTATGTTTTACCTCATATTCTAATTCACATCGCAAAGAACAATGCAAGCAATAAGATTCACTTTTTTCTAACTCCCACGCATTACTAGTATATGTAAAACGAGATGAAAACATCGCCCCTGTTGGACATACGCTTACACATTCATCACAATCTTCACAATAAGCATCAAAATTAACACCTATTTTTGAATGAAAGCCACCAGAAAGAACCTTCAAAACATTATTACCAACAAATTCATTGCATGTTCTAGCGCATCTTTCGCACATTATACACAAACTCTCGTTATATACCTTATTGTGAAAACTTACATAATCATTTTGTTTTTGAATAGCAAAAAATGGTTGAATATCGACTTTAGATTCTAATACTTTATCTTGCAATTCACATTCACCACTTTTATCACATACACCACATTCTAGGGGATGATTTATGCAAAGAAAACTCATAATCTGATTTCTATATCGTTGCAATCTAGGCGTGTTGGTATAGAATCTAGCACTATTATTAACTATGCTTTTACAGCTTGCAATAACATTGCCATCCTCTTCTTCTACCACACACATACGACATGCACCAGTTGGAATAAGTTTTTTTAAATCGCAAAGAGTTGGTATATTAATACCATTGTCTCTTGCAACATTAAGAAGTGTTTCACCTTTTTTTGCTTTGCATTCCTTATCATTTATAAATATCTTTATATCAGAACTCATAGCCTACCTCTAACGCTTTGGTTATCTTTTTTTGCTCCGACAACGCACATACTGATATAATAGCAACGCATGCACCTTTGTGCCTCGCTAATTGCATCACCTCTGCTTAGACCTAGATTGACCTCTTCAAAGTTTTTCGCTCGATATTGAGGTTGCAATTTATCGCTAATCTCCCTTTTATTACCCGATATAAACCCCTTGACCTCACGATTTTTATCAAAAACACCAATTTGTTTTAATAAATCTTCCATTCTCTCATCATCATTAATCTCTACCTCATTTGTTTGTAAGTAGTTTGCTATCACATTCGCAACTCTCCTTCCATGTCCTACCGCATTTACGATAGTTAAAGGACCACTAACACAATCGCCTGCTGCAAAGATTCCTTTTTTTGTTGTAGAAAAACTTGCATTATCTACTTCAATCGTTTTCCACTTACTTATACCAACTCCAAATTCAGGATCTAAATCAAAATCCATCTCTTGACTAACTGCTGGGATAAGTATATCGCATGGCAAAATTACACCACCATCATCTATTAGCTTTAACTCTCCTTTAGGATTTGTTTCACTTTTTATCAATTCGTAGCGATTTATTCTCAATGATTTTATTTTAGAATCTTCTTGCAAAATTTCATCTACTGCACTCAAGAACTGAAATTCAACACCTTCTTCACATGCTTCATGATATTCTTCGCTTGAAGTATTCTTAATAATAGTAGCTTCATCTCTACGATACAGCATAATAACACTTTTTGCACCTAAACGCACACAACAACGAACAACATCCATAGAGGTAAAACCACCACCAACACATACAATGTTCTTGCCCTCTAAATTTGGTAACTCACCTATATTAAATTTTTGTGCAAGATTTACGCAATCCATAAATTTTATAGCGGGTAGATAACCTTGCAATTCCACATTTTCATTTTTGCAACCAAGCCTCTTGCTAGCCCTAGTGCCGACAGCTATAACAAGGGCTGAATGCTTTTTCTCTAAATCTAATATATTTTTAGAATCTACCATAAAATTAGTATGAAAAATAACACCCAATTCCTTCAAAGATTCTATATCATGATTATATTCTATAATAGGCATACGATAATTTGGAACGCCTACTGCAACTTCACCGCCAAGCACAGGCAAAGCCTCATAAACCTCAACCTTAATCCCTCTTAATGCCATATAATAAGCACTACTAAGACCAGCTGGACCAGCACCTATAACACCAACGGAAGGAAAACTTTCAAATTCTTTTTGTGCTTTTATATTGTTGGGGTTTGCATAACCATGCCACCTGCCTGTTTGTTTTTCTATAAATTCTGCATTAGCCCCTATTCTTTTTAACTCCATAATGCTTATAGGTTCATCTAATATTGCCCTACGACAAGCATTCTCACAAGGATGAGGGCACACTCTACCGCATACTTGTGCTAATGGCATGCTACTTCTAGTGCTACTCAAAGAATCTAAATATCTCATATCCTTAACACCTTCAATATACGCAGGAATATCAACTCTTGAAGGACATTCATCTGTGCAGGGTGCGGTAATCTTTGATATGTACTCTACATTATCTATAATTGTTGTAATAGCACTTTTGTATCTTTCTAATGGCTCAAAAACATTATTTTGATTAGGATTACTAAGTGTTAAATTATGCCTATTAATACCATAATCAATGCTCATAAGTGTAGTGTGCATTTCTCCATCTTTACTATTACTTATATGCCCTACATTATTTACAAGATTCTTTTTAGCATCTAAAATACTATCTTTTAAATCTTGCTTTGCTTTATCTTCTTGTATTTCTTTTATCTTTTGTCTAACTTCTTGCATTAATTCTTTAGAATTGATACCATGTGATATACTATCACGAACTCTACCCGCAAATTCTTTCGCTTCTTGTAATTTTCTCGCACTATCTCTTAACGCATTAGATAGATTATCAATATCATTTGAATCATTTACCGAAAGTTTTGGCAAGACTCTAGCAAATACTTCTGGGTTTGATTGCAAAACCTGCAAGATCGGTTTTGGTGTTGTTTTGCCTACTTCACATTTTGAAGTAGAAATCATTAAATCACACACCTCTTTAAGTTTTTCTATATCCTCTAACACATCATCATTGTTTAAATAATTATAGTTTTGAATCTTTTCTAAAAGCTCATACAAAACCTTTCCCCCATACTTACCCGGTGTGCATCTACCACAGGATTGCGAATAATTTTGATATTGTTTAGCATATATTTTAAGTGTTTGCAAAATATCTACATCTTTATCAAATATAACAATACCATCCCAACCGACGAATGCTTTAATTTCATGTATAACAGGCTCTTTCGTAAAAAATGTAACTTGAGGTAAAACATTTGGAAAATTATCTATACTATAAGGTATTTTTGGATTTGTTTTTCTTACCATAGAATGCCCCTTATCCAATAAAACATTATTTCTTTTTCACAACAATAGTCCAATCTACATGATTAAACTGCAAAGAATTCATAAGTGTATGTCCTCTTTCTTTAATATAGTTAGCACTCTTTGCTACATTCTCATGCTCACCTTTCTCAAACAAAAATATAGCAATTTCACCGCTTGAAAGATGGGTGTCAAGTAATTCTCCCATCTTATCGTAAAAATCACTTTTTAAATGCCTCAAGTCAAACCTTTTCATTACCTTACCTTATAAAAAATTATAAAACCAGACTCTATAAATTGAATCTATTATCTATCTATCTCTCCCAAAATAATATTACTATTACCAATCATGGTAATAATATCTGCCAAATAATGCCCGGGCATCATAGCAGTCATGCCTTGCAAATGATAAAAACTAGGGGCTTTAACCTTAACTCTATGTGGATATGGATTTCCCAAAGAACTAATAAAAAAGCCTAATTCACCTTTTGGTGATTCAGTAGGAGCATATACTTCACCTTTTGGTGGTCTCATACCTTGAGTTACAAGCACAAAATGTTGCATCAAGGCATAATTTTGCGTCATAACATCCTCTTTCGGGGCAGAAATATAAGATGGTGCATGAGCCATCAATTGCGTAGAAGTCCCTTTATATATTTCCATTGCTTGTCTAATAATGTTGCATGACTGGAATACTTCTTCTGTGTAAAGCACATATCGCCCGTAACAATCGCCACTATCTGTATAAGGAACGCTAAAGTCTAACTCATCATAAATTTCATATGGCTCTTCTTTACGAATATCATACTGCACGCCAGAACCACGCAACATAATGCCACTCAATCCATAATCTTGTGCAACCTCTTTACTAATAACGCCAACACCCTCAAGTCTCATACGCCAAATTCTATTTTTATCCAAAAGCCCCTTGATAAGATTTGTTGTTTCAATCACTTCTTTTAAGCAATTATCCATATTATCAAACCAATTATTAGGAATATCAAGAGGCACACCACCTATACGAATAGAATTATGAGTGAGTCTTGCCCCACAATAATCCTCAATCATATCTAATATATACTCCCTACCTTTAAAAGCATATAAAAACACACTCATAGCACCAACATCAAGAGCATGGGTTGCCATGAAAAGTAGGTGCGAAGCCAAACGATTTAATTCTAAAAGTATTGTTCTTATAACCTTGGCTCTCCTTGGGACTTCAACACCAAGCAATGTTTCAACACCATAAGCAAAAGCATGATTATTGCTACTTGCAGCAGTATAATCCATACGATCAGTAGTTGGCATAAACTCATTGTAAATCATATTTTCAGCAAGCTTTTCTACGCCTCTATGTAAATATCCTATATCAGAAACGGCACGAGTAACTTTTTCTCCATCTAATTCCAAAATAAGTCTCAATTGTCCGTGTGCACTTGGATGCTGCGGTCCTAGATTAACAATCATTTTATTGTCATCTTGTTCAAAAATAACATTTTCAAATTGAGTTTGAAGTTTATTGAAATATTGTGCCACTTAACACCTCACAATCTTTTATCAAGCACTTTTGGTGCTGAATTAGGAAATCTTTGTAAAATAGGTGGCTTATTTGCCTCTTGATAAGTAATTTCATGTACTTCTTCACTAGGTTTTTCTCCCCTTGAAACTTCTTTACCAATCCTTGCAAAATTTATACTATCGCTCCTATCCACTCTAGCGCTATCCCTTTGTTCTGGACCTATAATATCCCTGTATTCCCTGCCAAAAATTTTATCGACTTCATACCACGAAGCAAACTCATCACCCTTTAATGGATAAGATTTCAAAAGTGGAAAACCAACCCAATCAATTGGCATTAAAATTCTCTTTAAAAATGGATGATTCTCAAATTTAATACCAAACATATCATAACATTCCCTCTCACTCCAGTTAGCACACGCAAAGATATTGCTAACAGATGGCATAGAATCATGCTCATTAATCTTACACTTCACTCGCAATCTACGACGATTCTTATATGACTTATTATGTGAAGTAAGCTGATAAAACAATTCAAAAGTACCATCAATAGCTAGATTGTCAATGGCACTCATCTCTGACATAATATTATAACCTAAAGACTTAAGTGTCTCTAATGCTAAAGGAACAGAATTTTTCCTAACAACAAATACCGCCTGTCCTATCTCAACATAACTTGAAATTATTTCTAACTTCTGTTTTAACGCATCCTCAACAATACGAAATTCACTATCTGATACAGAAATTCTAGGCGTAAGAATTGGTTGATAGAATCTATCCGTATGATAAACCTTCTTTTGAACATCTTTTTTTTGTTGTTTCTTCCTTATCATAAAACTTCCTTAATTACAATCTACATACACACATGTAAAAAGAAAAATTTAAACTAGTCGCTTTATATTGCGTTCTGGCAGTGCTTTTTGCGAACGAATCTTTTGCTGTAAAACCATCATAGCATATTGTAATGTCTCTGGACGGGGAGCACAACCGGGCAAATAAATATCAACAGGTATAATCCTATCTACACCTTGAACTGTTGCATATGTATTAAACATGCCCCCAGTATTAGCACAACTGCCCATAGAAACAACCCATTTTGGTTCTGGCATTTGATCATAAAGCCTACGAGTAAATTCTGCGTGCTTTTTTGTCAAAGTACCAGCAATAATCATTACATCACTCTGTCTTGGGCTAGCACGAAATATAATACCAAATCTATCAAAATCAAACCTAGAACCACCAGTAGCCATCATCTCAATGGCACAACATGCAAGACCATAGGTAAGAGGCCAAAGAGAGTTACTTCTACCCCAATTCAAAATTTTATCAATAGTTCCTAATGCAACAGGCATTCCACTAGCACTCAAATCTACTTGTCCTGCCATGATAATGCACCTCTCTTCCAAGCAAATAAAAAGCCAATAACAAGTAAGCCTATGAAAGCAAACATTTCAAAAAAACCCAATAAACCTAAATTGCGATATTCCAAAGCCCATGGTATCATGAATATAACTTCCACATCAAAAAGAACAAACAAAACAGCTATAATGTAAAATTGATGGGAAATTCTATTTGGTTGTTTAATGGGTATAGGACCACACTCATAAGGGGCAGTCTTCAACTTGTCTCCCCTTTTGTTCGCCAACTTTCTTGATACAAACCTTTGCAACCAGAAAGTAGCCCAGAATGCAATCAAAGTCAAAGCAAACATAACAAATGCACCAAAATATGGATGTTGCACCATTGGTTCTAAAACATCAATCATTCATCTTCCTCGCACAATTATAAACAGCGTAAGGAATTATATTTGTATTTTGATTAAAGAAATATTAAAACACAAAATGAACATTTTAATTATCGCATTATATAGTTACATTTTGTTACTATTAGCACAATAAAGGTAAATATAAACTTGCATTTTTATTAATAAAACACAATACGCAGATAGATTATAAATAAAAATTATTAGAAACTAATAATTATGATAAAATTATATTATCGCATGAAAATTGGTCGGAAATATTGCATTTTGACAAAAAGTGAGATTCCAA
Organism: Helicobacter sp.; assembly: GCA_029264775.1. Taxonomy (GTDB): domain Bacteria; phylum Campylobacterota; class Campylobacteria; order Campylobacterales; family Helicobacteraceae; genus Helicobacter_A. Next base: position 28,075 of record JARHYT010000097.1, read on the forward strand.
ATAGTTATTTTATATTACGATGCTTAAAAAATAAGAAAAATATAACTCATGTGTAAAATTAGTAAAATACTAAATTTAACAAAAAATTCATGTTTCTTATAGATACTAGACAATGAAAATTATAAAAAATTAAAATAATCCATGTTGTAGGGATTTTATATTATAACTTTTTCTGTGTGTCTCTGTATAACCATACTTCATGATACATTCCTTATGTTTTTTTGTTAAATATCCCTTATTATGTTTAAAATCATATAGCGGATACATGTTGTGTAATGCTATCATTTCTAAATCTTTATTATTTTTTGCAAGTATTGAGGCAGCAGAAATTAATAAATCTTTATCATCTCCTTTAACAATTGTTGTCATACCATCTACACCAAAACTTGTATTGCCATCAAATGAAATATTGTAACAATCATGCTTATATGCAAAGGATTTGATTTCTAGCAATCCTCTTTGCATGCACGATTTTAATCCTATAGAATCAATTATATCTGAACCAAAACATACCACATTTGAAAAACCACTAACACTTAACAGAAAGTCGATTATATCATTTGCGAGTTTATCCCTTTTTGATTGTGTTAATTTTTTGCTATCTTTTATTCCAAGTTTAGAGAACTCACTTTCATATTTTTCATCAAGTATCACACATGCTATAAAAAGACTTCCTGCTATGCACCCTCTACCAGCCTCATCTATACCACACCTTAAAGCCATGGCTATCCAAATAATTTAGTAATTTCATGTGCAATATAAGCAAAAACATATGCTACAAATGTAGTGAATACAAATAAGTAGATTCCATATATCTTTTTACCGCTTTCACTAACAAAGGCTATAGTGGCAGCAAAGCATGGTATATATAACATAATAAAAAATATAAATGCTACCGCACCAGCTGTATCTATATTCTGCCGTAAAATCTCTTGCAAACTTTTGTTTTCCTCTTCATCATCTGCAGCATTATCGCCAAGAGCATACAAAACACCTAATGTTGTAACCACCATTTCTTTTGCAGAAAACCCAGTAACAAGGGCTACAGATAATCGCCAATCAAAGCCCAATGGTGCAAAAAATGGCTGCATTACATGACCTAATTTTCCAGCAAAACTATACTCTAATTGCTCTTCCAACATATTATTTTTGTAGGTATTCTTAATCTCTTCTAATTCCTCATCACTCATATTCTGTTGTTGTAAGTTCTGTATTTTTTCATTATATGCTTTGTTTATCTCTTCACTCTTAGGAAAATTAGCCAAGAACCAAACAAACAAAGCACCAACTAAAATAACAGTACCAGCCTTCTTTAAAAATAAGTAACTTTTACTCCACACGCTAAACCAAATTACTTTTAATGTTGGTATTCTATAGCGTGGCATCTCCATAACAAATGGCTCACTTTCTCCACGAAAAACAAAAATTCTTAGAATCTTAGCAAGTATTAAAGCTATTACAAAACCAAATAAATAAATCAAAAATAAAATAAAACCTGCATATTCTATGGAAAAAAATGCACCAACAAACAACAAATATATAGGCAACCTTGCACTACAACTCATAAAGCCTATAATAAAAAGTGTTAATAGTTTTTCTTTCTCATTTTGAAGAGTTCTTGTAGCCATGTAAGCAGGCACAGAACAACCAAAACCCATGACAAGAGGAATAAAACTTTTACCATGCAATCCAAATTTAAAGAACAATCCATCAAGAATAAATGCTACTCTAGCCATGTAACCACTACTCTCTAGTAATGTTAGCCCTAAAAATAAAGTAGCAATCAATGGCAAAAAGCTAACAACAGTGCCAACTCCCTTTATAATACCATCACCAATCAAGGATGCAAGTAATTCATTTGGTATCGAATCTATCGCAAATTCTGCTAATATATCAACACCATCTTCTATCAAATCTTGAAAGTACTTGCCAAGCACAAAACTAACCTCAAAAACTACAAGCATCGAAAGTAAAAATATGGGAATACTCCAAAATTTATGTAACAAAATAGAATCTATTTTTGCACTTCCTTCGGCACGCTTCTTTGATATTTTTTGAATTCTATCGGCAATATCCTTTGCTTGTCTTGACAATGTGCTAGTAACAGCTGCATGCTCAATGTAATCCTTAGTTGCTTTTTGCCACTCAAACGCATTATTACTTTGATTTGTTTCTAATTTAGAATCTTTTATACACTCTTCTTTACTGCGTTCATATAATCCCACTATACCATCTAACAAGACATTTATATTTGTCCTCTTTGCTGAAGAAATTGAACACGCACCAACTCCTAGTATATCAATCAATCGTTGTATATCAATTTCTACGCCATCTTTTTGTGCTTCATCTATCATGTTCAAGGCTACAAATATAGGCTTTGATAGTTCTTTAACCTGCAAAGTTAATGTTAAATTGTTTTCAAGATTTGTAGAATCTAATACATTCAAGATAATATCATAATCCTCATTGATCAAAAAATTCTTACAAACTTTCTCTTCTGAAGTGTATCCATTTAATGAATATGTGCCGGGTAAATCAACCATAGTAATACAATAATCTTTATATTGTAGCGTCGCTTCTGCTTTCTCTAGTGTTACACCGCTAAAATTCCCAACACGCATTTTTGCGTTACTAATAGCATTTATCAAAGAACTTTTACCGACATTTGGTTGTCCAACCAATGCAATTTTTATGTTTTTCATTATTATCCTATAGGTAAATTGTATGATCATTTTTAAAATTCTAACCTATAAATATTAATTTGCAAAGAAAATACAGTAACACATAACTTTTAATGTTGCAATTATTGGCAAATCAAGCTATGAAAAACATAATAATATCAGATCTTAATATTATCGAAACTTTTATGCTATATAATTGGATATTTCGACTATTACACACAAATGCAACCATATAATTAAAGAAAAGATCGCTATTGATGATAAAGAAAAAATATCGTTTTAAGTTTCTTTTAAGTTTTTTTACTTATAATTAACATGAAAAGCCAAATATATTATGTTGTGGCTGTTTATTTAAATCTAAGGAGATTGTATGAAGAAATTAGCCATGGTGGCGTGTCTTTTGATGGTGGGTGTTGGTGGAAATGCGTTAGCAAATAGCACCAATCTTTATAACACTGGTAAAGGCTTTGTAGGTGCTGAAGTCGGTTTAGGCGGCATAGGAAATGTTAGTTTAGGTGTAGTAGGAGGGTATCAGTTTTACTTCAAAGAAGCTTGGCAATTTGGCGGTTTTAGACATGGAGTAAGGGGAATTGGTACTCTAAATTGGACACAATATAATGGCAATTCATTCTTTTCTGGTAGTAGCTATAACGGCATATTTGTTCAAGCTGGTGCTGATTGGACTATAGATTTCAACATAAAAGATAGATTTGTGTGGGGTGCATATGCTGGCTTATCCTTAGGCTATTTGGGACTATTTAGTAATGGTGTTGCCGGTGTTACACCGTTCGTAGTATCTGGAAATCTTGGTGCTTCTGTAACGATAGATAAAACACACAGAGCGGAATTAGCACTTGGTAGCGGGTTTTCTATAATCGCACTGCGTTACCTTTATATGTTTTAAAATGCGTTAAAATTATTTTGGTAGGTTTAAATTGATTGAGTTAAGTGGTGTAAATAAGTTTTATGGTAGCCATCATGTATTGAAAGATATAAATCTAACTATAAAGGATGGTGAAAAACTTGTAATTATTGGTCCTAGTGGAAGTGGAAAAAGCACAACTATTCGTTGTATAAATGGACTTGAAGAGGTTAGCTCTGGTAAAGTTGTTGTAAGTGGTGTTGAATTGACTCACAAAACTAAAACAGAAATATGTAGAAAGTATTGTGCTATGGTATTTCAACATTTTAACCTTTATCCACATTTGACGGTTTTGCAAAATTTAACATTAGCTCCTATGAAATTACAGGGTAAGAGCAAACAAGAAGCTGAAGAGACTGCTTTTAAATATCTAGAGGTTGTTGGGCTTGTAGATAAAGCAAAAATGTATCCCGCTACCCTTAGTGGTGGGCAACAACAAAGGGTTGCTATTGCAAGAAGTTTATGCACTAAAAAACCATATATACTTTTTGATGAACCAACTTCAGCATTAGATCCCGAAACAATACAAGAAGTTTTAGATGTAATGCGAGAAATATCTCATCAAAGTAACACTACTATGATTGTAGTTACGCATGAAATGGGGTTTGCACGGGAAGTAGCTGATAGAATTATCTTTATGGAAGATGGTGCTATAGTTGAAGAAAGTATCCCAAAAGATTTTTTTGTGTCGCCTAAAACAGAGAGAGCTAAAGAATTTTTGGGTAAAATTTTGAGCCATTAGGGCTTTAACTTTAATTTTAAGGAGTTTTTATGAAATTTAAATCGTTGTTTAAGGTAGCAGGCTTATTGCTTGCAACAAGTGTCTTTGCTATAAATGCAAATGCTGGTATGCTTGATGATATCAAGAAGAAAGGGGAATTAGTAGTAGGTGTTAAAAATGATGTGCCTCGTTTTGCCTTGTTAGATCAAAAGACAAAAGAAATTAAGGGATTTGAGGTTGATGTTGCAAAACTTCTCGCAAAAAGTATTTTAGGGAATGAAAACAAAGTAAAACTAATAGCCGTCAATGCAAAAACTAGGGGTCCATTACTTGATAATGGTAGCATAGATACTGTTATAGCAACATTTACTATTACACCAGAACGCAAGAAAACATATAGTTTTTCAGAGCCTTACTATAAAGATTCTATAGGATTGCTTGTTCTAAAAGAGAAGAAATATAAATCTCTTGCTGATATGAAAAACTCAACTATTGGTGTAGCACAAGCAGCAACAACAAAAAAGGTTATTGCAGATGCAGCTAAAAAGATTGGCATAAAGGTTAAGATTAATGAATACCCAGATTATCCTAGTATAAAAGCAGCACTAGATGCAAGACGCATTGATGCTTTCAGTGTAGATAAGTCGATTCTTTTGGGCTATGTAGATGATAAAAGTGAAATTCTAGCAGATAGCTTTGAACCACAAGAGTATGGTATTGTAAGTCCAAAATCTGATAAAGAATTTTCAGAGTTTATAGACAAATTTGTTAAAGACAACAAAAAACAAATTGATGAATTAGCTAAGAAGTGGGGTCTATAAGATTGTGGATAGTGTAGGTTTTATCGATAACATTAGAATCTATTTAGAAAAAATAGGTTTGTATGATGAAAAGAGCTTAAACCCTTTTGCGATTTGGAAATTCGTTGATGCACTTTCGCATGGGGATGAATTTTTATCTGGGTTTGGCTATACACTATCAATTAGTATTTTAGCCTTGATGATTGCACTTATTTTTGGTACTATCGGTGGTGTAATGGCAACAAGTAAGATTAAAATTCTTAGAGCCTACACTAGACTATATGTAGAAATCTTTCAAAATACGCCGCTTGTGATACAGATATTTTTTCTTTATTTCGCTCTACCGCCACTTGGTATATATCTTGATGTGTTCAGCGTTGGAGTATTGGGAGTTGGAGCATATCATGGAGCATATGTAAGCGAAGTAGTTAGAAGTGGTATTTTATCTGTGCCAAAAGGACAATTTGAGGCATCATATTCACAGGGTTTTACATACACACAGCAAATGAGATATATAATATTGCCACAAACAATAAAAATAATTCTTCCGCCACTTACTAATCAAATGGTGAATCTCATAAAGAACACTTCTGTTTTGTTGATAGTTGCTGGTGGAGAATTAATGTATGTAGCTGATGGATATGCTGGAGAAGGGGGCAACTATGCTCCTGCATACCTCTTCACTGCATTTTTATATTTTATTGTATGTTTTCCTCTGGCATATTTTGCAAGATTTTATGAAAATAAACTAAAGAATGCTCACCTAAAAAGATAAGGATAATTATGGAAAATGTTTTTAACATGGATACTATGAATTTCTTGCTAGATGGTTTATACTTGACAATATCCGTGGCAATATCTACTTGCATAATATCAATTATTTTTGGTACATTTTTAGCTATAACTAGGAATTATGGTGGAGTTGTGGCAAGAAGTCTAGCTACTTTGTATATAGAAATATTTAGAAATACACCTTTGTTGCTATGGATGCTAACAGCAGTATTTGTATTGCCTACATTTTTTGGTAGGGCATCTTCGGAAGTATGGGGAACTATTGGTTTTTCATTATACACTAGCTCTGTTATGGCAGAAATTATTAGAGGAGGGTTGAATTCCATTCCAAAAGGACAATTTGAGGCAGCCTACTCACAAGGATTTAGTCAATTTTTTACTCTGTTTTATATAATTTTGCCACAGACATTTAGAAAGATTGTTCCCTCAATGTTATCTCAAGTTATAACTACTTTTAAAGATACATCATTCTTAGCAGGATTACAAATAGCAGAGCTAACCTATCAATCAAAGATCATACTAGCAAGGCTTACAAGCTTTACAGAGATCTTAACAATGATTGGCTTAGTTGCTACAATTTATTTTGCAATATGCTTTAGTTTATCCGTACTTGTTCGTTATCTGGATAAAAAAACTTCATACGCAACAAATTAACCAAGCAATAATTATTAAATATAGCTTAATTTAAGTTATATTTAAGTTATATTATACTATGATTTCGGCTTTAATGTTTAACTTATAAGGGTTGATTATGGAATTAACAAAAACTCCGAAGCAAGGAGAAATCCAAAGAGATTGGATTGTTCTTGATGCAAAGGGAAAGGTGTTTGGTAGATTAGTAGCAGAAATCGCTACAATACTAAGAGGGAAACATAAGCCTACTTATACTCCTAATTTAGATTGTGGTGATTTTGTGATTATTACTAATGCAAAAGAGGTGCATTTTAATGGCACAAATAAACTTGATGATAAGAAGTATTTTACTCATTCTGGATATTTTGGTAGCACGAAATCAAAGACATTATCAGAGATGCTCGAAAAACATCCAGAAAAGCTATACAGGTTAGCAGTAAGAGGAATGTTACCAAAGACTAAATTAGGTCGTGCCATGCTAAAAAAGCTTAAAGTTTATGTAAGCGATACACACCCTCATACGGCACAAGTAAATGATTCTAAAAAGCATAATAAAGGACAATAATGAGTAAGATCTATGCAACAGGAAAAAGAAAAACCGCAATAGCTAAAGTGTGGTTAAGTGCTGGAAGCGGAAAACTTACAATAAATGGTATAGGTTTAAATGAATGGTTAGGCGGTCATGATTCCATTAAAATGAAAGTTATGCAACCATTAGTTATTACAAAGCAAGATTCTTCGGTTGATATAAACGCCATTACTCTTGGTGGTGGCTACTCTGCACAAGCGGAAGCGTTGAGGAGCGGTATCGCAAAGGCATTAAATAATTTTGATAAAGAAGCTTTTCGTAAGGATTTGAAAGATGCCGGTTTACTAACTAGAGATTCTAGGGTAGTAGAAAGAAAAAAATATGGTAAGCGAAAAGCAAGGAGAAGTCCTCAATTTTCAAAAAGGTAATAATTGCACAAACAATAATAGTTTATGTGTATTATTCTATAGGTATTATAGGTATATGGTGATTTATTATAGCCATTTTACCTGTAGCCTTGTATTAATTTTGTGCTCGTAGCTCAGCTGAATAGAGCAACAGGTTGCGGTCCTGTAGGTCGGGGGTTTGAATCCCTCCGAGCACGCCATAGTAATTTTTGTATCGTTTCCATAGTATCAAAATGATCCAAAGAAAACATGAAATATAATTTCCTACACAACTTAATACTACACCAAATGATTAGTCGATGTATGATAAGTAATGATTGCAATTTATTATTTTATTTCAAACTTTTTACATTTAAGCCACATTTAAAGAAAATACTTGTAAAATAGCAGGTTTTGTTATAGTTCCGTCCTATGGAGGTTTAATCGTGTTTCGTTCGCTGAGTGGCAAATTAACTTTAAGCACAATAGGTATTTTTATATTCATTATAGTCATCATTAGTGTTTTTAATTTTAGAAAGACTTCAGAGGATGTCGAAAATCTCTATATGGGCATACAAAAACAGGCACTAACCTCTTCTGCACGCAGCATATCTATCACGATGAGTGAAGCTGACAACCATTTAAAAGTGTTGGCAAGGGATATAGCAAGAATTGATACGAATAACATAGCTACTCAAAGAACAATTCTAAACAACACTAGCTCATTGCTTAAATACCCCTTAATGTTTATAGTTTATGAAAATAGTGGTAAAGTCTTAATGCAAGATTACAACCCAAATGGTGATGCGAAGCTATCAGATGAATGGGACGATGTAGGTTCAGTTGATCTAAGAAAACGCCCTTGGTATGTTGATACAAAAACAAAAGGAGCAGGCATTATCACCCCGGTGTATGTAAGCGAGGTTGGTAAATATAAGGGAGAATCTTTTGCAACAGCTACAGAAACAATAATTAAGAATGGCAATCTTGTAGGAGTTCTTGGTTTTGATATTAGAGTTGATGAGTTTCAACGAAGATTTGAATCTTTTAAAAATAAAGAATTACCATCTTTAAGTATATTTATAACAGATTCTAGTGGTAAGATATTCTCTCACGAAGATATGGAATTAATAAGGAGTGGTGCAGCATCTCCAGTAGAAAAGGCACTATCAGAGAAACTCTTAAGCAATAAAGAAGGAAAAATTGAATATAGTATGCCAAACAATAAAGGTGGTGCGGTAGAAAAAATTGGTTTTTATAAACAATTACCATTTGGTTGGACAATAGTAGCAACAGCAAATAAAGGAGATTATACACGCACTATAAATTCAAACCTAACTCAAACCATTATACTAGCATGCATAATGATAGTGATAGCGGCTGTGGTAGTATATTTTTCAATAAGATATTTTACAAACCCAATTGAAAATATAAAATCATTGCTACTCAACTTCTTCAAATTCCTTAACCATGAAACAAAACAAGCTCCAAAGCCAATAGCTATTAAATCAAAAGATGAATTTGGCATAATGGCAAAAGCTATTAATGATAATATAGAAAAAACAAGAATAGGACTAGAGCAAGATTCTAAAGCAGTAGAACAATCAGTGCAAACTGCAAAAACAATAGAATCAGGTGATTTCACGGCAAGGATTACAGAAATACCACATAACCCACAATTAAATGAATTAAAAGAAGTATTAAATCATATGTTAGATGATTTACAAAAAAAGATAGGTA
>JARHYT010000059.1 GCA_029264775.1 Helicobacter sp.
ACTGCTGGGTTCATAGCATCCAATACATTGTAAATATCAATATTTACAAATAATGAATTTCTATTTTTTATATCTATTTCACAGCTTAAACGCATATCCCATGTAAAAGCCCCTTTTATAGTTTGTGTTACATATTGATCTTTGTCATTATGATTTGGATCATATCCGGGTTGTGGTTGTCTTGGTGGTCTATTGTTTGGTGGTTTTGGTGGTTCATAACTAGTTCCTGCTGTATGTATCATTACGATTGCATCATGTGGGCTTCTGTATCTAAAAAAGTTATTTAATATCCATTTTGTTTTCCATCCATTAAACATCTTTGCTTGAAAAGAATGTGTTGTTGATAGTCTAAAGGTATATGGACGCATAAAGTTGCTTGCTGGTCTTTGAGAGTATGCAACTACTTTACCATTATATAAAATATCCTTATCTTGAAATTCATCACTAGTAACAGTGTCTTCATAGCCTAAAAAATTTCGTCTAACATTTGTCCAATCAAATGCAAATAAAATAAAGTTTTGGACGCCAAGCACGCTTAAAGGTGTTCTATTTTCTATACTTAGTGTTACAACATCTGTCCATGATTTACCATTATTTGAATATACATAATATATACTGGCATAGTTTGGATCTGGCGGTAATCCTGCGTAATCGCTTCTTACCTGAGTAATATCATCTTTGCCTTGTCTATGTATGTATTTAGCGTTGAAACCAAGCTTGTATAGAGTTTGTCCTACTCCTATTACATATTCATCTACATATGGTACATTTAGTTTATCAAATTTTGTTCTATTTTCATATCGTTCTATGCAATTATTTTTATCATATCTATCTTTACAGATTCTACCTTCTGCTAAAACTTCCTCCCAAGTTTTTGATGGATCGTTTCGTTTTATATCTGTTTTTAAGCTATTCATACCATCTTGCAAACGATATGCAAATATATTTCTACCATAATATCTATTCGCACCTGCTATTATTTGCGTTCTATAATTTTTGCCTATCTCTGTAAAATTATGTGGTAATTCATACATAGCAGAGAATCTATATCCTGCTGTTATTTTACCCATGTATGTATCTGTATCAATTCTTAATCCCGGACGCAAATTTAATGTGCCAAATCTTTTATAATCCCCAAAATCCCATTTTATATCATCTTGGATAAATAATCCAAAAACGGCATTATGCATTGAAATACTTCTTGTAGAATCAAATCTAGTAATTTCATTAAAATATTGTCCTTTTAGCCATTTGAAACCATCTGTTTTATCTTTTCCATTGATATATGCTAATACACCTTCTTGTATAAGTCGGTTAATTTGTGCTTCATCTTTTAGATTTTCCACATTTCTAGGATCATATGCTATAGCAGTATCGCACCACGCACCATCTGTTTTATTGCATGCTTCCATTTGTTTTTGATCCATAAAAGTAGAGCTTTTAACAGCTGAATCATATGGCTTTGAAAATCCAAAATCTACATATTGATAATTCATCTCTATTCCAGCTTGGAATCTATGCTCTGTTTGCCATATCTCAAGCGGTGTAAAGTCCTGCAGAATCTTACTGCTTAGGGTTTGTTGCATAGATATGCTTGGTGCATATCCTCCTTCCCTCACCCAAGTAGCCCAATTGCTCCATTTTTTAGAATCTGAAGCCTGCCAATATTTAGTTGCATTAAAGTTTGTGTCTGCTGAATTTTCTAAAAATTGATAGCTTATTTGACTTGTTAGTGTTCCATAGTTATTTTCCCAAGTAACTTTTGTGCCTAGTTGATGTCCTCCTGAAACAAAATCATAGAAATCATCTTTTGTTCCAACTAGGTATCTATAGTCGAGCTGTGGTGCATATGTATAGCTTGTCTCAATCCTCACAAAGTCATTAACATCATAATAGCCCTTGAATAAAAAGTTATATATTTGTCTTTTTTGATCTTGTTTTGCAGTTTTTTGATCTTTTGGATCTACTGGTGTTCCCCAATCTCCATCACTACTATTATCACTCCTTCTTAATGGGATAATGCTTTGAGTTGTGCTAAATGCAGATATAAAACCAAATTTATCAGTAACTTGAGATTCTATATTAGCTCTAAATAGGTGTTTCATAAAATTTGGTTGGTTACTATCATCATATGATTGTAAAAATTGTTGTGGATCTGCTGAACCATATAAATGGTATCTTGTAAGTGAAAATTTATCTGGATCTGCACTACCTTGTGTAATTTGATAGCTTACTTTTGCACCAAATTTCTTATTGGGTCTCCTCGTATTTGCCTCTACAACACCACCTGTAAAACCACCATAACTAGCTGATATATTAGAATCTTGTACATTTATAGATTCTAAAAGGCTTGTATCAATTGCTATGCCTTGACTTCTACCCGGTGCTCCACCTGTCCAATTGCCAGTACCTGCTGGATCTAAGTCATTATTCATACCTATACCATCAAGCATAAATAAGTTTTGGTAATGCAAACCACCACTAATGCTAATTTTAGCCGGATCTATCTCACCGGGTGTAGTGGATTTTAATTGCGTGTTATCAAATTGTACATTTGGCAATGCTCTAAGCAAACTCCCTATATCTCCATTACCACTAGGAGTACTCTCAATCATTCTTGTGTTTATAAGCTCACCACTTTGATATTTTAAATCTTCTTGTTGCTTATAATCTTGCATATCTGATACAGCAGTAACAGCATCTAGCATATGCTTTTGAGTACCTTTCTCACTCATAGAATCTTTTTTGGATTTTTCATTGTTTAGTTCATCACCAAAAACAAGTACATTATGAGTAATAAATAATGCACCAACAAAACATATATAACAAGAGTGAAAACTGCGGAACATACCCCCCCCCCCCCATAGTTTAATAAATATCTAGCAATTATAATAATAATTACTAAAACATTTGAGATTTGGAATTATATACAAACATTTTATGAATTGCAATAAAATATAATAAAAAATTTATTTTTTATTATATTTAAATATTTTGTATCTAGTAATTTATATTATACTATAAAATATATTTATATATATAGACTAAACTTTTATAAGTAAAATAATATAAACTTTTAATAAAATTTAGCACTTTATTAACTATATTGCTAAAATTATGCTATCATTACAATATATTTTTACAAAGGGGACAATATGAATATTTTTGATAAACTTACAAATCAGATGAGAGAGGTATTAAACAATGCGGCACAATTTGCTTTGCAACATAAAAATAATCAAGTAACACCAATTCATGCTTTAATTGCTATGGTTTCAAACTCAAGTTTTTTGCTTAATCAGGCATTGCAAAAAAATAATGTTGATATTAATGCTTTGATACAAAATCTAACGCTAGAGATTGATAAGCTACCAAAGACAAGCAATGTATCAAGTGATAATATAAGCTTATCAAATGAGTTAAACGAAGCATTGCAAAAAGCTTTTACATTAGCCACAACAGAGAATGATAGCTATATAGGTGTGGATAGCTTTATTCGTGCTAATATTGATTTATGTTTCAAAGATTTATTAAAAAATGTAGATAAGTTAGAGTTATTAAACACATTGCAAAACATGCGTAAAGGTGCAAAGGTTGATTCACAAAGTAGCGATGATACTTTAGAAGTACTTGAAAAGTATGGAATCAATTTAACTAAACTTGCCTTGCAAAACTCGCTTAATCCTGTTATAGGTAGAAATGAAGAGATTGAGCGAATGATGCAAATACTAATAAGAAAGACAAAGAATAATCCTATATTGCTAGGAGAACCCGGAGTTGGTAAAACAGCGGTAGTAGAGGGCTTAGCAATAAAGATTGCAAAGAAAGAAGTCCCATTGTCATTACAAAATAAAAGGCTTATAGCTCTTGATTTAACAGCATTAATGGCAGGTGCTAAGTATCGCGGTGAGTTTGAGGAAAGGTTGAAATCTGTTGTTGATGAAGTAAAGGCTAATAGCGACATTATATTGTTTATAGATGAGATTCATACAATTGTTGGTGCAGGTGCTAGTGAAGGCGGTATGGATGCAGCAAATATACTTAAACCAGCACTTGCAAGGGGAGAGTTAAGAACAATAGGTGCTACTACGCTAAAAGAATATAGAAAATATTTTGAAAAAGATGCAGCACTTGCAAGGAGATTCCAACCTATAAATGTTAATGAGCCAACTCAAAATGAGGCATTACAAATAATGCGTGGAATCAAAGAAAGTCTAGAATCTCACCATAATGTGAGTATAACAGATGCAGCATTGGTAGAAAGTGTAAAGCTATCAAGTAGATATATAACAAATCGCTATTTGCCTGATAAAGCTATAGATTTGATAGATGAGGCAGCAGCAGAACTAAAAATGCAAATAGAATCAGAACCAAAAGCTATATCAAAGGTGAAAAGAGAGATTGAGGCATTAGAGGTTGAAAAGGTTGCACTAAATCTTGATAAAACAGAAAGCAACCAAAATAGATTGCAAGAGATAGAAAAGGAATTAGCAGATTCTAAAGAAAAATTAGCAAGTTTGCAAACTGCATTTGAGAATGAAAAAAATATATTCAATGAAATTGCAAGAAATAAAAATAATATAGAATCTTTGCGTCGTGAGAGTGAGTTAGCTAGACGAAATGGGCATTATGATAAAGCAGGGGAAATAGAGCATGGCAAGATTCCATCGCTACAAAAAGAATTAGAAGAACTAGAAAACAAATGGAAAGATTTGCAAAAAAATGGCTCATTATTAAAACATGCAGTAACAAAAGAAAGTATAGCAGAGGTTGTATCTCGTTGGACACAAATCCCGGTTGGTAAAATGTTGGAATCAGAAAAGCATAAAATCTTGCATATTGAAGAAAATCTAAAAGCTAGTGTAATAGGGCAAGATAAAGCTATTGAGAGTATAGCAAGGGCTATAAAAAGGAATAAAGCGGGGCTTAATGATGCTAATCGTCCTATTGCTAGTTTCTTGTTTCTAGGTTCTAGTGGCGTTGGTAAAACACAAAGTGCTAAGGCATTAGCAAAGTTCCTTTTTGATAGTGAAAAAGAGCTTATTAGATTTGATATGAGTGAATATATGCAAGAATTTGCAGCAACAAAACTAATTGGTGCAGCACCGGGATATGTTGGATATGAAGAAGGTGGGATTCTAACAGAGGCAGTCCGCAAGAAACCATATAGCGTTGTGCTATTTGATGAAGTAGAAAAAGCACATCCAAAAATTTTTAATACACTTTTGCAAGTTCTTGATGATGGTAGATTGACAGATAATAAGGGGGTTGTCGTTGATTTCAAAAACACGGTTATTATAATGACTAGTAATATAGGAAGTGAATTTATATTTAATGAATCTAAAAATACAGAATCTACTAAAGATTCTATAAACAATATTAAGCGTGAGATAGAGGCATTAGAAACGAAGTCAAATAATACTCATGAAACACAAGAGAAACTAAAGATTTTATATGATAATTTAAATAATGAAAATGATATATTAAAAAGCCTTAATGCCTCTATGATAGAGCAACAAAAAGAAAAAATTGATAATGAGTTAAAAAAGTTTTTTCGCCCAGAGTTTCTAAATAGGCTTGATGATAGAATCATATTTAATCCTTTGAATAAAGACAATATGAGAAGTATAGTTGATATTTTAACATTATCTATACAGGATAAGTTACAAGAAAGAGAGATCAAACTAACACTTAGTGATAGTATGAAAGATTATATAGCAGAAGTAGGCTTTGATATAACATATGGTGCAAGACCGCTTAAAAGGGCTATGCAAAGATATATTGAAGATACATTGTCAGATATGATCTTGAGTGAGGAGATTACAGAAACAAGTGAAGTGATATTTGATATACATAATGGTGAGGTAAAAATAGAAGTTAAGAGGTTGGTAAAATAGCTATAAGTAGGCTTTGATTAATGGCTACATAAATGTAATTATTTGCATTTAATATCTAAATTATAGAATCTCTGCTTTTAAACTTATTTGCCTAACATGGCTAGCTAGTTAGGCATAATTTGTATTATAGCCTGTTTGCTTATTGCCTTGCTAATGGATTTTAATATATGATAATTGCTAAGCTTAGTTTGCATTACAAACTATTCAAAATCTTAACTAATAATCATACATATTACAGGTATTATCTTGAATAATACATGCTGTCTTTTTATTTGATAGTTAATATCAATAATAGTTTAATTATTAAAAAATATTGCATGTTGTTACCTTGTTATAGAGCTTTAAAATTATGGCTTAACCAATCAGCTACATACCACCAAAAACTATTTATGAATATAAAAACAAACCAAAAGCTTGGCTTGTAGATTTGTATTTTATTATTTTTTCTAGTAAAAAATAGAGTGCTAACATTAGAGTATGGCAGAGAGTTAAAAGCGTAGAATAATCATAAAAGCCCTTAATTCTATATATATGTAATTCATCAATAAGTGTAGAAAAAATTATTGCTAATGGTATAGATAATATAATAATAGATGTTATATCCACCAAAATCAAACAAAGCAACCCGGGATAAATTTGCCCCATTCAAATTTTTTCTTTTTCATGCAAACCATTTTTTATATGTCAATATCTTTTAAGTTTATATAGCTTATCATGTGTTTGCTTCTTGCTATTTATATGTGTGCTTTTTATCTTCATTATTCATAAAATTTTTTAATTCATTATACTCTTGTCTAGTGAAAAATCTAGTTTTACCAACAGGAAGTGCATTAAGACTTACAAAACCATAGCTAACACGCCTTAAATCAAGCACATTTGCATTAAAATGTGCAAAAAATCTTCTTAATTCCCGATTTTTACCTTCTCTTAAACATATTTTAAGCTTTGATATATTGGAATTTTTTATAATTTCAAATTCCATAGGCATAAATTTCATTTCTTTAATATTGCTTAGATTGTGTCCTCCCGCTTTAGCGTTCTTTAATTCTAATCCATTTGTCATTGCATTAATCATTTTTTGTGTTACATGTGTATCAATTTTTATAATGTAGATTCTATCCATGTTGGAATGCATCATTTTATTAACTACTTCTTTGCTATCGCTTAGAATCAATAAGCCCTCACTAGCAAAGTCAAGCCTACCAACTGGCATAAAATGTGCGTATTTAGCATTTAAACTATCATAAATTAGCTTTCTACCATGAGAATCTTTTTTACTTACAATCTCACCTTTTGGCTTGTGATATACTATTGCTGTATAGCCCTTTTTTTTATTATATAAAAGTGCCTTGCCATTTATAAAAACCTTAAATTCCTTGATAGCCTTATGCGGATTCTTTATAGCTATATCTGGCACATGGCTATGTTGTGTCGCTATATTATGATTGATTTTTACCGCACCCTCCAGAATCAATCTATCTGCTTCCCTGCGTGAATATTTGCTATGTATGGATATAAACTGATTAAGTCTCATCTCTTGCCTTTTTATGTAGTTTAAAATCTAGGCAATGGGAATAGTCTTTTTTTCTAACCATTCTTTTGCTTTGCCATTTAGTTTATCTTTTAATTCATTGAATACCTTTTTGTGATAATTATTAATCCATTTTTTTTCATCATCATTCAATAGTTCAGAATCTATGCAGGATATTTCAAATGGACATAAAGTAAGTGTTTCAAAGTATAAAAATTCGCCAAAATCCTTCTCCTTAGCATTCTTAACTTTTTGATTAACAACTAGATTTTCTAATCTAATACCCCATTTATTGGCACGATAAATACCGGGTTCAATGGAGCTTACCATACCGATTTTTGCCTTAGTCTTATGTAGTGGTTGTGCAAAATACGATATTACTTGAGGACCTTCATGCACATTTAGAAAATAGCCAACTCCATGTCCTGTACCATGCATATAATCTATTTGTTCTTTCCATAAAGATGCTCTTGTGATAGAATCTAAAAGAGGCATAGGAATATCTAAAGGAAATATACTCGATGATAATGCTATATTTGCTTTTAGTACAAGGGTATAATCTCTTTTTTGTTCCTTATTTATATCTCCAATAGGAACAACACGCGTAATATCTGTAGTTCCTTTTGTATATTGAGCACCAGAATCAATTAATAATAATCCATTACCCTGTATATAAGAAAAACCATTGCTTGTAGCTCTATAATGAGGTTGTGCGCCATTTGCGTTAAAACCTGCTATTGTTGCAAAACTATCAGATATATAAAAAGGGCTTTGCGAACGATAATAAGTAAGCTTAGAATCTATATCCAACTCGCTTATTGTTTGTTTTGCATGCAATGCGTCCTCTAGCCATGCAAAGAAATTGCAAAGGGCTATACCATCAATTACCATTGCTTCTCTTATATGTGCTATTTCTGCATTATTTTTACATGCTTTTTGTAATTGACTAGGATTGTCGCCATATATGATAGTATTATCATTGCTTATAATATTTGCTATATTAGCATTCATTTTTATAGAATCTAATAAGATATTTTTACCTTTTAGGGTTTTTAATATATTTTCAATTTTATTGTAGGGTTGTATTTCTATATTGTCTTTTTCTAATATTTTTTTTAGTTCATTGGAAATTTTAGATATTTCTACAAATAAAATAGCACTATCTAAAGAAATCAATAAAAATGACAGAAATACGGGATTGTATGGTACATCGCTACCCCTTAAATTGCATATATAAGCTATATCATCAAGGGTTGCTATTAAATGATAATTAGCTTTGTATTCCCTCATACTATCTCTAACTAGCTTAAGTTTTTCTGCCCTGCTAGTGGGGGATATTTCATGTTCATAAACAATTGCTTTAGGTAGAGTTGCTCTATCTAACCATAATTCGCTAATCAAGTCTTTATGAATTATATATGAATCTTTAGAATCTAATCTATTGCGTAAATCATTTAATACAAAAAGCGGTAAAACTCTGAAATCTGTTGCTATAGTTTGTCTTGGTAGTACATTAGATTCTAACCATTTTACATAAGTATTATTAGTATCTTGTTTTTGTAATTGTATGTCGCTACCCTCTAACTCTTTTTGTGCTTGTATCCAATATCTACCATCAGCCCAAAGCATGGCATCATTTAGCGTAACAATTAAAGTACCTTGACTACCGCTAAAACCGCTTAACCACTCCCTAGTTTTCCAAAAATCTGGTAAATATTCAGATAAATGAGGATCGGAAGTCAAGACTAAATATATATCGATATTGTGCTTTTTCATTTCTAAACGCAAAGATTCTATGCGTTGTTTATAAATATTCATATTACCTCCCAAAATTCATATATTACGCTTATAAACACATCATAATTCAAGCTATAGACTATCACATTCATTTAATTATTTATCAGTTAGCATTTTATTTAATGACTTTTTAATAGCAAACAAGAATAGTGCCATGCAAAAAAGTAACAAAACAGATTGCCCAAATAATGTTGGCAGGGATTGTAAATTATCTGCTTGCACACCACCACCAATCAGCCCTGCTACGACATTACCTAGTGATAAAGCAACAAACCAAAGCCCCATAACTTGCCCTCTAATTACCTTTGGTGCAATTTGTGTCATTAAAGATAATCCAACAGGGCTTAAGGATAATTCCCCAAAAGTTAAAAATAAATAGCTTACAACAAGCCATAGTGGAGATACTTTGCCACCATTTTCTAGGATAATAAATGAAGCAAGCATCATAACTAAAAAGCTTAGTGAAGCAAAAACTAATCCTAAGGCAAATTTTACAATACTACCGCATTCTTTATTTATTTTTGCAAGAAATATCCAAAATGCACTAATAATAGGTGCAAATATAATAATGAAAAATGCGTTAATAGATTGAAACCATGCTATGGGTATCTCCCAACCAAATATGATTCTATCTGTGTAATCTTTTGCAAATAAGTTAAAAGAAGTTGGCTGTTGTTCAAAAGTAGACCAAAAGAACACAGAAGCTATAAATAATACCGAGAAAACTAATAAATTTTTTCTTTCTGCTTTATTTAAACCTGCAAAGAAAAAAAGATATGCAAAATACAATAGAGATCCAGAGCCTATGATTACAACCATATTTTTTGCAATCAATGGGGCATTTAGCTTTATTATCCCCAAAATACACAATGAAATAAAACCCACAATAAGCATTATTGCAATAGAAACATACATGCCTATGCCTTTTTTAACATGTAAAGGTTTCTCCCAAGTTTTATCTATATCTGCATATTTTGTATATTCCTTGAAATCTTTAATTGTTTTAAAATAAAATATCAATAGAGAAATAAGCATGCCAATACCGCCTATTCCAAATCCAATATGCCAGCCATATTCTTTTTGTGCTAAACCACAAATAAAAGGTGCTAGTAAAGCACCTAAATTTATACCCATATAAAATATAGTAAAGCCAGAATCTCGTCTTGAGTCATTTTTATCATATAGCAAACCAACCATTATAGATGCACATGGTTTAAAAAGCCCCGTCCCAAACACAATAAAAACAAGCCCAATAAAAAACATGAAGTTTAAAAATATAGATAATGCTATACATAAATGCCCAATGGCTATAAGTATAGCGCCAATTAATGTGGCATTTTTCTGCCCTAGGCAATTATCAGCTAAATATCCGCCCGGAAGTGTAGCAAGATATAAACTTCCACCAAATATACCTACTATCGCACTAGCAGTCGTTTTATCAAAGCCCATGCCACCTTTATCTATTATTTCAACCATAAACAAAATAAGCAATGCTCTAATACCATAAAAAGAAAATCTCTCCCATAATTCTGTCATTGATAGACTAAATAATGGTTTTGGATGTCCTAAAAAAGTCATTTTTGTCTTCTTAAGCATAAATCACCTAATGTATATCGATATAGCTAAATATACAATGTTATTGTAAAATAACAAAGTGTTGTCAAGAAATTATATGTTGTTGATATAAAAAAGAGTATTATATTAACAAAATTATTAAGGATATACATGAATATAAGCAAACAAACTAAATTATTAGCAGTCATTGGCAATCCGATCAAACATTCATTATCACCTGTTATGCAAAACCATGCGATACAATCTTTACACCTTAACTCATTATACACTAGGTTTATGCTACCAAAAAATATAAATAAAGATGATTTAAAAGATTTTATAACTCATTCTAGCTTAAGTGGTGTAAATATTACATTGCCATTTAAAGAGATTGCATTTGAAATAGTAGATAAAGCGGATGGAATTGCAAATGCTATACGGGCTATCAATACAATAGTTAAGAAAGATTCTAAACTAATAGGTTATAATACAGATACAGATGGATTTTATAATTCTATTAAACAATATAATCCAAAACATATTTTGTTGCTTGGTGCTGGAGGTAGTGCAAAGAGTATTGCAACAATCCTTTATCATAATAATATAAAAATTAGTATAGCAAATAGAAGTATAGAAAAATTGAGATTTTTTGAAAATTTTGGTGAAACAATGGATTTAGTAGAGCTAAGTAAAAAGAAAAATATACAATATGATATTATAGTGAATGCAACAAGTGCAAGTGTTAATAATGAGTTACCATTGAAAGAAGAGGTATTAAAAAGTCTTTTTAGGCATTGTAATATCGCCTATGATTTAATGTATTTGCAAGATAGTTTAACACCATTTTGTGAGATAGCTAAACAAGAAAATATTAAATTTTTTGATGGTAAGGCTATGCTTGTTTATCAAGGGGCGTTGGCATTGCTACATTTTCATGATATGGATATAACTGATAATATGTTTATGGAGGTATCAAATATAATGGCAGAAAGCTTGCATGTAAAGCTTTAGTATTGTCATTAAAATTTATTTTACTTTAAAAACTTTTGTGATTTAGTCTATAGTAAAAATTATAAAAATAGATTCTAAAACTTGATATAATTTATACAAAATGATAAAATGTTTCTAATAAAAATAAGGAGTAGGACATGTTTGATGAAATACAATTTGGTAAAATTAATAGATTACCAAAATATCTTTTTAGTGCTATAAATGAAATCAAAATGCAGATGAGACATAATAATGAGGATGTGATTGATTTCTCAATGGGTAATCCTAGTGGAATGCCACCAAAGATGGTAATAGATAAGTTGTGTGAGAGTGCAAAGAAACCAAAGAATCAAGGTTACTCTGTTAGCAAGGGTATATATAAACTTAGACTTGCTGTTAGTGAATGGTATAAGAGACGATTTGATGTAGTGCTTGATCCCAATTTAGAGGTTTGCGTTGGTATGGGGAGTAAAGAAGGTTTTGTGCATTTAGTACAAGCGATTACTAATGTAGGTGATTGTGCTATAGTTCCTGAACCTGCATATCCAATACATTATCATGCGTTTATTATAAATGGGGCTAATGTAAATACATTTGGCATAGAATATAATGATAAATATGAGCTTGATGAAAGAGCTTTTTTTGAATCATTGCAAAAAGCTCTTTATGAAAGCTTTCCAAAACCAAAATTTGTTGTGGTTAATTTTCCCCATAATCCAACAACAACAATTGTTTATAAAAGTTTTTATGAAAAACTTGTAAAGCTTGCAAAAAAAGAAAGATTCTACATTATTAGTGATATTGCATACGCAGAATTGTGTTTTGGTGATTTTAAAAGCACGAGTATATTTGAAGTAAAAGGGGCAAAGGATGTAGCAGTAGAAACATACACACTTAGCAAAAGTTATAATATGGCAGGTTGGAGAATAGGTTTTGTTGTGGGTAATAAAAAGATAATTGAAGCATTACAAAAGATAAAGGGATGGATTGATTATGGTATTTATACACCTTTACAAGTTGCAGCAACGGTTGCTTTGAATCAGTGTGATGACGATGTAATAAAAATAAGAAATACATATGATAAAAGAATAAAGGTTATGATTGAAAGTTTTAAAAAATCTGGTTGGGAATTGCAAAAACCACAAGCAAGCATGTTTATATGGGCAAAAATACCGATACAATGTAGGCATTTGGGTAGCCTTGAGTTTTCAAAAAAATTATTACAAGAGGCAAAAATAGCTGTAAGTCCGGGCATTGGATTTGGCAAACATGGTGAAGGCTATGTTAGATTAGCTATTATTGAAAATGAAAAACGCATTAAACAGGCAGCAAAGAATCTAAAAAGATTTTTAAATCAATTTTGATTATATTTATATGGGGATGAATATGAAATTTATGTTTTTATGCAGTATCTTATAGGTAGATTCTTAGTCTAAGTAATTGCTACAAGAGTATTTATTGTATAATGGATATTAGTTTTATATTTGGATTCCTTGTAATTTGAATCTACTGGACCATGTTGGTTGTATTTTAGGAGGTTTTATGGTTGAATTTTTGCCATTGGGTAGGATAAATGAACGATTTAGAAATGAGATAGATACGGCAATTAAGGAAACACTTGATAGCGGTTGGTATCTATTTGGCAAGCAAAATGAGGAATTTGAGACTGAATTCGCAAAATATTGTGATACTAGTTATTGTGTTGGCTGTGGTAATGGGCTTGATGCGCTTAGATTAATTATAAAGGCATATGGATTTGGCAATAATGATGAGATTATAGCACCTGCTAATACATACATAGCATCGATATTGGCTATTTCAGAGAATCATTGCAAACCAATTTTAGTAGAACCAGATTTAACAACATTTAATATTAATCCAGATTTAATTGAAGAGAAAATTACACCAAGAACAAAGGCTATTATGGTTGTGCATCTATACGGACAAGCCGCAGAAATGGATAAAATCTTAGATATAGCAAAGCGATATAATCTTAAGGTTATTGAGGATTGCGCACAAGCTCATGGTGCATTGTATAAGGGTAAAAAGGTTGGTAGCTTTGGTGATGCGAGTGGATTTTCATTTTTTCCGGGAAAAAATCTAGGTTGTTTGGGTGATGGTGGCTGTGTAACTACAAATGATGAGCAATTAGCATTAAAGATTAAAGCTTTAGGCAATTATGGATCGCATATTAAATACCACAATCTTTATATAGGCTTAAATTCAAGGCTTGATACAATTCAAGCAGGAATCTTAAGGGTAAAATTGAAACATTTAGATTCAGATAATCAAAGACGCAAAGAAATTGCAAAGATTTATCAAGATAACATAAATAATGCTAAATTAAAACTACCCTATGCAATAGATAAAGATTCTCATGTGTGGCATCTATTTGTTATACAGACAGACAAAAGAGATGAATTTCAAGAGCATTGCACAAAAAAAGGCATTCAAACAATAATTCATTATCCAATACCACCTCATAAGCAAGAATGCTATAAAGAATTGAATACACTAAATTACCCCATAACAGAAAAAATACATAAACAAGTTCTATCATTACCAATAAGCCCAGTGATGACAGATGATGAAATACAAAAGGTTATAAATGCTTGCAATGAATGGTAAATATTTACATAAAATGTTATCATCACATAAATATGATTTGATTGTAAATACTCTGAATACTTATGTCTATTGCTATAGAATCTAACCTTGCAATATAAGATTATCAAAATAATGAAATAGCAAATTTACTAATATAATCTTGTTTTATGTTTGCCATTTGGCTTATTTACCGAATCTGTTTTGCTTGTTTTATTATTGCATTATTTGTTAGCGACTACTCTTTTTCTCTTTTATTCAGCTTATGCTGTTTTGTGCTTTATTTATGGCTTAAAAATTTAGTCTGTTTTGATTTTAAGTAAGATTAAAAGCAGTGAAGTTCTATTTAGTTAGTTTAGATTTTATGTCTTATGTAGCTTATTGAAATATTGGTTAGCTGACTTTAAATCTATCGATAGTGTATTTTTGGCTTAAATTTTAAGAATTTAACTTAATATAATAAAAGCAGTTTTGGTTAAATTTCACATTGCATTAGATTTTAATATTACTATCTGATGGTTTCTTACCCTATGAATATTTTAGGTTTGATTGGATATTTATAGCACAACCATCAAATAGTAAAATAATTATATTGTTGAATTTTACGATACTAAACATATGTATTTTAATATAACTATAATACATATAAAACCATACTAGCTAATATTTGTGCCATTATCTCTTTTGTGTTCAGGTCTCAATAGACTTAGTCCATTAGAATCCTTGCATGCTAGGATCATTCCTTCGCTAATCTCTCCCATTAACTTTGCCGGTTTTAGATTTGCTAGAACGCATACTTGTGTTCCTACTAAATTCTCATAATCGTAAAATTCTGCAATACCAGCTATAATTTGTCGTGGCTTTTCCTCGCCCATATCAACCTTTAGTTTTAGTAATTTTTTACTTTTTGGTAGTTTGCAAGCCTCTAGTATTGTCCCAACCTTGATAACTATTTGCTGAAAATCTTTAATATCAATACAATTTTCTTGTGTTTCATTGCTTGTAATTCTATTGTCATGTTTTGCCTCATTTTTAGCAGAATCTTGTTGTTCTTCATTTATGGTGATTTTCATTCTAGGTTCTTCTATTTTAGGAAACAATGTATCAACTTTTTTTATTGTAAAGTCTCCTATATACACATCATTATCTATTAATTTCTTAAAATTAACAGAATCTAGTGCTATATTTAATGATTTTGATATTTTTTTACATGCGTTTGGCATGATAGGATAAAGCAGTAAAGCTACCTTTGCTAAGATATTTGCAATAAAATTCAAAAATTCTTTACATTCTTGTTTTTTATCGTTTTTCATAAGTTCCCATGGTGCAATTTTTGTAATCAATGAATTAGCCATGTATAATAACTCCCACACAGATTCTAAATACTTATTTAATTGTATATTATTAATTAACTCTTTGCTATCTTTAATTATCTTTGCTATTTTTTCTTTTTCATTATTGTATTCATTATGCGATAGACTATTTTTTAAATCAAATTCGAAATATTTTTCACTCATGCCAATCAAGCGATTCAAAAGATTACCTAAATCATTGCTTAACTCACCATTATTGCGGTTTATAAGTGCAGTTTGCGAGAAATCACCATCTTGTCCAAATGGAACTTCTCTAAGTAAAAAATATCTAAAAATATCTATATCATATGCTGCTTTTATATCAAGTGGATTAATAACATTTCCTATACTTTTACTCATTTTTACACCATCAATTGTCCACCAACCATGCACAAGAATATGTTTTGGTAAAGGTAGATTAAGACTCATTAAAAAAGCAGGCCAATAAATAGCGTGAAATCTAAGTATATCTTTACCAACAATATGTGTGGTGTTATTGAAATATTCCATTTTAGACTCTAAAAATGGATTTTGCTCTTGCTTATATCTTAATTGTTCTCTTGCATTGTTATAATCAAGCCCATATCCTAACGCACTAGCATAATTCATTAACGCATCAAGCCATACATATATAATATGTTTCCCGTCTTTTAGCTTTAATGGAACTTTGATCCCCCACTCAAAACTTACACGAGTGATAGATAAATCCTGCAAACCATTTTCAACAAATTTTATAACTTCATTTCTCTTGTGCGATGGCATTATGCAATTAGGATAATCTTTATACCATTGCAATAATTTATCTTGATATTTAGATAATGCAAAAAAATAGCTCTCCTCTTTTACAAGTCTTGTTTCTTTGTTACCACTACAATCTGGACAATATTTACCATCAATAACTTGTGTTTGGGTGAAAAAGCTTTCACAACCAACACAATACATGCCTTCATATTCTCCCTTATATATATCACCTCTATCATACATGATCTGAAAGGCTTTTTGGACAGATAAGATATGTTCAAGATATGTTGTTCGTATAAACTTGTCATAGTCTATATCAAACTCTTTCCAAGTATCACGAAATTTTTGGCTTATAGAATTAGCATATTCAATCGTTTTTATCCCATGTTTTTTTGCTGCTTCCTCTATCTTTTGTCCATGTTCATCTGTACCCGTCAATAAAAACACATCATTACCTACTAATGTAAGATACTTTTTCATAACATCAGCAATTATTGTTGTGTATGCGTGTCCTATATGTGGCACATCATTTACATAATAAATAGGTGTTGTAATTAAATGTTTCATTTTTATCCTTATATTTTATTGGTTAGTAAAACGAATTTTTATTATACTTTATTTTTTATAAATTTGCATTCTTTTATTAATAAGCATGTTTTGTTGGTATAATATTATTTCATTTTAATTATCAAGGAGAAGTGATGGACATTTCAAAAATTAGTATAGGTAAGATTCCAAATGAGATCAATGCAATTATTGAGATTCCTTTTGGTTCAGATATTAAGTATGAAGTAGATAAAGAAAGCGGTGCTGTTGTGGTTGATAGAATCATGCGTTCTGCTGTGTATTATCCTGCAAATTATGGATTTGTGCCTCATACATTAGCAGATGACGATGATCCAGTAGATATTTTAGTATTAAATGAATATCCACTTCAAGCAGGTTCTGTTATCAAGGTTAGATTGATAGGTGTGTTATTAATGGAAGATGAAGGCGGAAAAGATGAAAAGTTATTGTCTGTTGCATTAGATAAAATTGATCCCACCTATGCTGATGTTAAATCTTATAAGGATTTACCTGAATCAACGCTTGCTAGAATCAAAAATTTCTTTGAAACATATAAAATGCTTGAACCAGATAAATGGGTGAAAGTAACTGATTATAAAGATATAGAAGTAGCACAAGAGTTATTGCAAAAAGCAATATCAAATTACAAGGGTCAGTAATATAAGAAATATCTAATTTTTAGGTATTGTATCCAAATGACTTTAAAGTCGTAGCTATATTGATTAAATTTTTATTGCTTATTACTAGATTTTGTTGTTTGTATTTATGTAGATTCACTAAAGTTTGTTTGGATTTATAAATTGTTTGAATTAAGCCATAACATGCAGGCTATTCAAGCAAGATTTTGCCATAAAGGCGTTTGTATAATGGTGAGGCATTGTAGATTCTATTTATTAGAATCTAAATTTATACCAATTCTAACTTCTGTAGCTTAGATTTATTTAGCATTGTATTTTTAGATTCTATAAGTTTGCAATATTATTTGTTTGTCATATTAAGTTTATCTTTATACTATTAAATTGGCAATTATTTAAATTTTAGCTTGTAAATTTATACATGGCAATTTAATATCTGCAACTTATTATAATTTCTTATGGTTATATATGATTATTACATTATAGAATAGCTGATATATTTTATAAACTATTTTATTAATACTTATCTAATTAAAATTGTAATTGTGTATATTTAAATATATAATCAATGAAGTAAAATATGTTCTATCATTATTGTATCTATATAAATGTTTTTGAAAAATACTTATGATATCCTTAATTTGTAGTATAATATGGTAATTACAAATTAAGTAGGAGTTTTTAATATGCGTAAGAGTATGTCATTGAGTTCTAAGCTAAGATATATCATTGCAACCACAACTATTATTATGGTTACTGGCTTATGCTATGCCGTTCTAATTCAAATGAAACACAGGGAGATCAACAATGCTGAAGGTGCCATGATGCTTTCTGCAAAATATAATGCTAGTAATATTTTAAGTATGCTTGATTCAAGCTTGCATACATTTAATATGTATTCTAATGCCCTTACGCATAATATTACCAATAATCGTTTCTCGTCATATAAGATTTTAGTTAAGCAAGTTGCTGATCTGATACAAGAAAATCCGAATATAGCATATGGCTTTCTATATTTAAAGGATAAAGATTATTCGTCTTTGCCTAGTAACTTTAAGGTTAATAATGAACTTATGATTGTTGCTGATTCAAAAGGAAACACCTTACAATCAAGCAAGATGTTATTAGATCTTTCTGTTGTCAAAGATGCAATGTCATCTAAAAGTGGTCAATTAAGCTCACTTATAGAGCTTTCAATAGGTGGTAGTAATTTTAAAGCATCTGTTTTTGTGTTTCCTATTTTGAATTATGAGGGAAATATTGTAGGTGTAGTTGGTGGCGTATTAGATATAGGTAATATTGCAAAAGATTTACTTGAGGTAAAAAATAGTTCTTATCCGCATGAGGCAAAGGTTTTAGCTATGCAGGATGGAGTGATAATAGCAGCTAACAATGAAAAGTTATTAGGTGTTCGCTTGCAGGATTTAACAAAAATGCATCCACACCTACAACCTCTCATTGATAAAGTTATGCAAAATGAGGAGATTACTTCGTATTTGGTGGATACGCGTGGTGTAGAAACATTTGGGGCACATGCATATTTAGATATTAAACTATTGAAAGATGTAACTTGGCATATTGTAACTCTTACTCCTAAAGATGATGTATTAGAAGAATATTATTCTTTAAGAACTCAAACTATCATTATGTCTGTTGTTGTGCAGTTAATTATACTTATTGTATTAACACTTTTTGCAAAGTATCAAATTATTGATAGATTATTGAATTTAAATTCTTATTTAGATGAGTTTTTCAAATATATTAACCATGAAGGCGGTAAACCTAGAGCTTTGGTTGTTAAAGCTCATGATGAAATTGGCGTTATGGTCAATGTTTTTATAGAGAATGTTCAAAGAACACAATTAGGATTGGATAAAGATTCTAAGCTTGTTAAAAGCGTTGTTAGTGCAGTTAAAGACATAGAATCTGGGAATTTTTCCACAAGGATTAGTGAAGATGGATATAATCCGCAATTGCAAGATTTAAAAAATGTTTTAAATAACATGTTGGGTGTTTTGGAGGTAAAAATTGGTAAAAATATGAATGAGATTCAAAGGGTTTTTGATTCTTATATGAATTTGAATTTCACTACAGATATACCAAATGCTACCGGAAATGTAGAGAAAACTACAAATGCGTTAGGGGCTGAGATAAAAAATATGCTAACTACCTCTGCTCACTTTGCAGATGATTTGACTAAACAATGTAATATTCTTGAAGATTCCATGTTGAAATTGACTGAATCTTCTAATATGCAAGCATCAAGCTTAGAGCAAACGGCTGCATCAGTTGAGGAAATTACTGCGTCTATGCAAAATGTTAGCAATAAAACAGAGGAAGTAATCTCGCAAAGCGAGGATATTAGAAGTGTCGCAGAGATAATCCGAGATATAGCAGATCAAATAAATCTATTAGCATTAAATGCAGCAATAGAAGCAGCAAGAGCAGGAGAACATGGTAGAGGCTTTGCAGTAGTAGCAGATGAAGTAAGAAAGCTAGCAGAAAGAACTCAAAAGAGTTTGGGAGAGATAGAGGCAAATACAAATAT
>JARHYT010000071.1 GCA_029264775.1 Helicobacter sp.
TAAAAAAAGACAAGATACTAATAGTAGTAGCTCATAGACCAAGCACAATAGAACTTGCAGAAAGAGTTATACAAATGTCAGAAGGTAAAATTATAAATATATGGACACAAAAGCAATATCAAGAAGAACGCCTAAAGGGTCGCGTAAAAGATGAAGATATAGCATAAAATGCTATAACCAAATGGCAAATAGTGAATCTCCATATAATTACTAGTAATTACATTAATAAGGATTATTGCTAACAACAACCAAGGATCATAGAATCACAAAATAGCTAAAATAAATATTGTATCAATAAGGTTTGCTGTGTAGTAATTATCTACTACCGGGCTTATATGCTATAGAATCTTTACATAAAGGACATGACTTTTCATCATATAACTCAAAATCAAAATCAGCAAGTGCAAATAGTGGTAAGCTTTGTGTGAGTTTGCAAGCATTTTTGCTATTTTGCATGGAAAAAGTATTTTTATCAATACTTCTTTTACATATACCTCTATTTGCTAAACCTGCAAATCCTACTATAATTCCACCGACATTTTTTATACATTCAGCACTTTCCATTGCACTTCCACCAGTTGTAATAATATCCTCACATATTAATACTTTTTCATTTTGTGCAACCTCAAAACCCCGTCTCAAAGTCATTTTTTTTTCTACTCTTTCTGTGAATATAAACCTAACGCCCAAAGCTCTAGCCAGCTCATAACCAGCCAATATTCCACCCAAAGCAGGGGAGCATACACATTCAATCTCTAACCCATAATCAAGTATTTGTTTTGCCAATTCATTTGCTAATGTTTCTGCTATTTTTGGATTCTCTAAAACCTTGGCAGATTGAAGATAGAATCTTGAATGATTCCCACTGCTTAATAAAAAATGCCCTTCCAATAAGGCATGATTTTCTTTATATATTGCCTCTATATCTAAAGCCATATTACACCTTCATTACCTCTTCTTCTTTCGCTTTTACCATACTATCAACTTTTTTTATATATTCATCTGTAATTTTTTGAATCTCATCACTACCTTTTTTGGATTCGTCTGTAGTAATCGCCTTATCTTTTTCTAATTTTTTTATAGAGTTATTAGAATCTTGCCTAATATTTCTAATAGCAATCTTTGCTTTTTCTCCCATAGCTTTAGCTTGTTTTGCAATTTCTTTTCTTTGCTCTGAATTCATAGGAGGGAAAAATAGCTTTATGCTATCTCCGTCCGTATTTGGATTAACACCTATATTTGCTTCTTGTATAGCCTTTTCTATCTCTTTTATTAATGTTTTTTCCCATGGATTAATCACAATAGTAGTAGCATCTTGAGCTATAATATTACCTACTTGAGCCAATGGCGTTAGCGTTCCATAATAATCAACTCTAATCCCATCAAGTATATTGACACTAACTCTACCGCTTCTTAATGTATTGAAATCTTTTTGTAACGATTGCAAACTTTTTTGCATATGATCTTTAGTATTTTTATATATATCATTTAGCATTACTTATCTCCTGTGGCTTGTTGTGGTATTTGTCTCATATTTTCAAATATTGTCTGTTCTTTCCCTTGATTAGCATTTGGATTTATGCCCGGTTGCCCTTGCAAAAGTGGGCTAGATAGTGGTACTTGATTGTTACTTGGAACAAGTGGAATTGACTTTGGAATCTCAACATTATCAACTACGCTTTTATTGCTATTGGATTTTGTATTATATAAATATCCTAATGCAATAGTATTTACAATAAATGCAAGTCCTAAACCCATTGTGATTTTTGCCATGAAATTTGCCGGTCCCTTTGCACCAAACAAACTTTCATTGCTACCGCTGTAAGCACCAAGCCCTATACTAGAGCTTTTTTGCAACAAAACAACTATTACTATGCTTATTGTTAATACAACTTGAATAACTATTAAAACACTAGTCATGATAACCTCTATTAATAAAAAAATACTTACATTGATAAAACGGATAATTTTAGCAAAAAAATAATAATTAATTCATTTTTGCATGATAAATAATGTAATTTTTATATATTTTATCGTTATTTTAAGCCTTATCAATTAGCATAGTAAGCGAATATGAAGTTTATTCTATGCTTGAAATTTCCATTTAAAAGCTATTTTAACATTTATTTTTGATTTGCCTTTTATACTCATTGATATAACTCAATACAATATAATGATATTTTTTGTTGCATTTTTCAATATCTCCTTTAATTCTATAATATTATCATTTATCATTATCTGTTATGTAGCCATTGCAAAAAAATTCATATGTTCTAATGTAGTTAAATCTAACAATTGCAACAAGCCTATACCAACACTAGTTACGACAA
Source organism: Helicobacter sp. (assembly GCA_029264775.1). Lineage (GTDB taxonomy): Bacteria > Campylobacterota > Campylobacteria > Campylobacterales > Helicobacteraceae > Helicobacter_A. The sequence goes on from JARHYT010000071.1 coordinate 2,331, forward strand.
TAATCCAAAGCAAACAATTATTATTGCAAGTAGAACAACCATAATACATTCTCATTAATTCTTATCTTTTGCCATTTTCTATTCTCTTGCTTAGCATATTAATATAGCATTCTAAAACTTTTTTCATTATGATTATATAAATATTCTTAAAATATGTTTTGTAACTTATGGAATAGCATTTGTGTGTTTTTTATCATAATTTATTTTTATGGTATAATTATGAATGCGGTTTATCTCGTGGCTTAACATTAAAAAAAATCTGTCTAGGCTCTTGTAGCTGGACGGTAGGCTTCACCTACTCACGAAATATAGGTTGCGGATTTCCTGCTAAGATAAATCGCTCATAAACAATAAATCATGATATTTAATCATTTATTTTGATCTATTATCTATCGCTTCATGCAATGCTTATGTAAAATCATTTCCTTAAATTATTTTAATTTAATTCTTTTAGCAACTTTATTGCATTATGTTTTTAAGGCTCTATGCCCTACAAAACATCATTATATGTAATTGTATGTATTTGCTTTATATTTATGTAATACCCTCTCCCCCATTTACTTACAAAGTTTGCATATATTTTTTATGCCGCTATCTTTTATAGAATCTATAATCTATTTTTTAGTGGATTCTAAAATTTGGCAACATTTCATAATCAAGGCATAGTTATAGTGAGAATCTAAGAGTTTTAATAATTATTTTGTATGAGCTAATGTTGATCTATAAAGTTTTATAGATCTTTTTCTGTGTAGTTGGTCATTGCTTTGCTCCTTATAGTTATCTTATTTATTCATCATTTTTTCATAATGTTCAAGATGCTTCAATTCCTCAAATACCATTTTAAATGCTTGAAAAAATATATCAACATCAATTTCCTTCGAATCCGACATATTGCTCATAGAAGAATGAGATTCTCTATTCATATATCGATAAAACGATTCAAATTTATTTTCTTGATCTTTATTTTTTATTTTTGCTATCGTATCGATTTTGTCTTTTTGGATAAAGCCTATAAAATACTCTAAAATATTTCTCATGACATTAGGAATTAATATAGCATTTACTTTATCTTCTTGATATTCTTTTAAAATTTGCCAATAAGCTTGATAGTCATTTAGAATTTCATCTTTTTCCATTGTATAAATACATGATTTAAAATTTTTATCTCTTGTAATCCTAAAACGATTAATCTTTTTTGTTTCTTTTTTTATATCTTTTTCATCTTCATATATACTAAGTTCCTTAAAAAAATATAAATGATGAGTCAATATAAAAATTTGCTCATACTTATTGTTATCATTTTTTCGAAAAAACTTTGCCTTTATCAGCTGAGCTATATCAAAAACATAATTAAAAGACAAACTAGAAATAGGATCATCAATGACAATGATTTTTTTAAAAGACACATCATCTTGTTTTCCCTTGCCTTGACAATATTG
>JARHYT010000092.1 GCA_029264775.1 Helicobacter sp.
CACCTATGCTATAACCTATACGCATTTTAGAATCTGATGCAATTAAAGCAGGATTATAATATAACGCAAAAGGACTTTTTAATGCTACTCCAGCACCACCCATAGACGCAGATACATTGCCCATAGTGCCAAATTCCATAGAATTTAAAGAAGTAAATGCAGTTGTTGCAAATAAAGCACACAAACTCAATTTTGCTACATACAAATGCTTATTACTTAATGATTGATTAGAATCAACATGTGATTTTGATCTAACAAAATATGCTCTTTTCATAATATTCCTTTCTTAGACAACTCTTGAAAACATCGTCTAAAACACAAGTATATTTATTTTATCATATAAAAAACAAGAAATTTAAATATAGCATGCAATTATGTATCTAATTTGATTATCAAAGTAGCAAATAATATCATATAAGTGTAACTCTTTGAATCAAGCTATTTGGCAATCTAAAATCGCTTATGATATTGTTTTCTAGTTCTGTATGTTCTCCATTATCTTTTTCGTGATCAAAACCAATTAAATGTAACATTGCATGTATAAAAAGCAATGAAAATTCAGCGTATATGTTGTGATTATAGAATCTAGCCTTATTATAAACCTCATTCATATTAATCACAATACTACCAATACATTGAGATTGTTTTGTGTTATAAATTTCAAGGGGAAAGCTTAACACATCTGTAGCATAATCTTTTTGCATATATTGCTTATTTAGATCTTTCATATCGCTTTCAGAAACTATTACTAACTCAAGGAATAAATGTATTCTAGATAAATCAACATCGCTAAAATTATGTATTATAAAATCTGATAAAAATCCAAAATATAGATTTATTTCCCCATTAAATTCCTTATTATCTCTCACTATGTTTTTATTAAATGAATTATTGTGTATTTTTTCAACATTTAATATATTTGTAGAATAAAATAATCTCATTTTATCTATAATATATTTTTGAATATAATTAATGCTAAATAGATTCCATTCATTAATGGAATCTATACTGCATAGAAATTTAGATTCATCAAGTATATCTATTTGCATATTTGCACCTCGCATTCAAGTGAAATATTGCTTATCTTATATACTTCTTGTTTAGCAATGGAAATAACCTCCAAAGCATCACTAAATTCAGCCTTACCAAGATTTACCAAAAAATTTGCATGTTTATCACTAAAACCAACATTATTTATAAAAAATCCTTTTAAACCCGCTTCTTCTATCAATTTACCTGCATAACTACCGGGCGGATTTTTAAAACAACTTCCACAACTTGGATTATGAGGATGTGTTTTTCTCATTTGTTTGAAAGTATCTAATAATTCATGTCTAAATCCTTTTAGTTTATAAAATCTTGCTGCAAAAATTACTCCATTAGAATCCCTACCTCTATAATGCAATTTAGCATGATTTATATCCACCCATTCACCATTTATATTTAAAGACATTAGAATCTGCGATATTTCATATTGTTTCATACCCGCATTCATATTGCATAATGCACCAATATTTCCGGGCAAACTTTGCAAAAATTCAAGTCCCATTAAATCATTTTTTTTAAAAAATAAAAATGCTTGCAAACTAGATACGCTAGCACCAATTTCTATGTAATCCTTATGTGAAGATATATAATTAAAGCTATTGCCTAAAATTGCAAGATTATTGGCATTTGGTGATACCAAAAGATTATTTGCCCTGCCTATTATTCTAAAGCATTTAGAATCTATATTTATATATGAAGTTTTTTTTGTTTCTATTTTATTGTCAAAATTAAGTTTTGCATTATTATAAAATAATGGTTTTTTATTAAATGACAAACCCACATCTTCCCGTGCTGTATGTGTATTACAATCTAATTTGGCATTGAAATCTGAAGTTTGCAACACAGCTACTTTGATATTTGATCCTATTTTAATACTTGAATACTTACTAAAATCTATGTATATATCTTGCATTATTTAGCTTTAATAATTAAGTTATTATCTTTGGTATCATATTTATTACCATCTTTGTAAAATCCATAAGCATATTTAACATCCAAGGCATTGTAAAAATTATCATTGCAACAACTGCTAAAATTTTTGGCACAAATGCAAGAGTCATCTCATTAATCTGTGTTGTAGCTTGAAAAATACTAATCAAAAGCCCCATTATAAGTGCTACAAGCAATACGGGTAAAGACAAAAACAATGTTATTTTATAGGTTTGTATTGCCAATGACATTAGCTGCTGTTCCATAATATTTCCTTAAATTAAAAAATGTTTGATTCTACTATATATAAACTTATAGTATCTTTAAATAGATTCCTTATAATAGCATATAGACAAGACAACATATAATATCATTTCTAAGTGATTTAAAATAAAATCTAAAATATCAATTATCACTTTTATTGCCTACATATCAAAAATAGACCAACTAACACACAAATAGTTTTTTATTACTTTTCTATATTAATTTAATAGGGTAGGGTGATTGTTTTATAGCTCACTTGTTTTTATATTGTTTATTCAAGATAAATCAAAACATTTGTATGCTTTTACTCTCAATAAACATTATGACAACGCAGTAAGCTATTATTGTATTGTGGGTAACTATTATTTTGTGATTTAAACCTTAGAATCTTAAGATGTGCATTCTACTTCTTTTGATTCTCCATTCCATTGGACTCTACCCTTTTTATCTACTGGATATGTTTTACACTTCATGTCTTCTTTGGAGATTGAAATCATTACTTTT
>JARHYT010000025.1 GCA_029264775.1 Helicobacter sp.
ATGATAAATTAGATATAGGGGCTGGTTATTCTTTAGCATTAAAGGATAATAGAAAAAGCTTTATAGTTTCACATGATGGTTTTGGACAACTCCATTTGCTTACTATTGGAGCTAAATATTTGTGGTAGTATCTCTATTTATGATCTATTGGCTTTAGTTCTTATTTTTACTAGTATTGATGATATAAATGAAATGCCTATAAGTCCTATGCCAATTAAGCCTGTGATGATTTCGCTAACTTCCATAAATATTTTTAGAATCATAATTATAGCTAAAGCACCTATAGCATAATGTGCCCCGTGTTCTAGGTATATAAATTTTTGTAATGTATTTTTATAAACAAAATATATGGTTAAACTTCTAACAAACATAGCTCCTATACCAAGCCCTATCATTATGATGAATATGTTTTCACTTAATGCAAAAGCACCTATAACGCCATCAAAGCTGAAACTAGCATCTAACATTTCCAAGTATAGAAACCCCATTAAACCATTTTTGGTGCCATTAGCACCAAATAATCTATTTGCTGAGTGTATTAGTAGATAGATTGCTAAGGCACAAAAATATGCTATGCAAATTACCATATTATTTGTTATGTACATTAAAGATATACCAAGCACAATTGCAATCATTAGTTCTATGTTGGGAAATTTTATTATTGTCCTAATAAATATGTTGTTTTCAAAAAAATAAATCCAATGTATATCTTTATTTTTATCAAAAAAGAAATTTAAAAATACCATAAGTAAAAATCCACCACCAAAGGCATATATTTCATATCTAGCATTTTCTAATACTTCATGGTATTGTTCAGGTTTATATATTGCTAATTGTAATGTTTCTATAAGTCCTATTTTTGCAGCAATTGCAACAATGACTATTGGAAAGATGAAACGCATGCCAAATACAGCAATAGGTATTCCCCAATATATGAATCGTTGTTGCCATTTTTTATCCATATTGCATAAAACCTTTGCATTTACTACCGCATTATCAAACGATAAACTAATTTCAAGGATCGAGAGCAATGCACATATATATACAGCCTCCCATGATTCAATGTATAATGCAATAGATAAGCCTATAATTGTAACTATAAAAGAGCTATAAAAGTATTTCATTGTAATTCCTTAGAGTAAGTTTATATAATTTACAATTTGTCAAAGGATATATTCAAATCTTAGATACAACATAAATTAACAGATGTTGTATAAAATAATTTTATAAATATTTGCATAATTATGTATTTTTTTTGTTAAGATTAGCAATCTATTTTTCTTATCTAAGCGATGGGGTATTGTGTGAAAAGCAATGAGAAAGGTTTCAAAAGGATTATTTCTGCATTCTTTTTTTCTATGGCTGGTTTAAAAGTTTGTTTTAAATATGAAGTATCGTTTCGACAGATAGTTTTTGTTAGTTTTTTCTTTTTTGTAATAGCATGTTTTTTGGGTAGAGATTTTTTTGAAGTTATCATACTTTCCATACCATTATTTTTTATGATTTTTGCAGAATTAGTTAATACAGCAATTGAGAAAATTATTGACTTGGTGCAACCAACATTTCATCCATTAGCAAGGGATGCAAAAGATATTGGTAGTAGCTTGCAGTTAATTAGCATGGTGTTTTCTGCATTTGTATGGGGAGGATATATTATTATGCGTCTTTTTGTTTGAGGCAGAGGAGTATTAGTTGTTTGTTTCAGATGATGAAATACAAGCTATACAGACGAATTTTATTAGTGCTGAGCCACCTTCTAATGCTGTTATTATAGAGGGCAATTGGGATAGCTTTGTAAAGCAAGATTATATCACCGCTTTGCGTTCGCAAGTTGGTAAATATACACAAGAGATACATATAGTTTTCAAAAATGCAAAGGTTGGGATCATATTTATGTTGTTGCTAAAAGATTCATTAGAATCTAGCAACATAGAGAAAGTCTATTTATACACAGATAATGCACAAACACTTAGACTAATGTCTTTCTTGCATTCTTCTGCATATCTACTTTTTTTAAATAATTTTTTATATGAGGCTAAGGTTAATACACATGTTGCTATTCAAGAGCATAATAGTGTTAAGAATATAAATTATATATATATGTTTTTTGAAATTCTTGGAAGGTGGTGTTATAAGTTTTATCAAACATCTATATCTTTTTTTAACTTTATGGGAATTTTTTTATATTTTTTCTCTATGTCTTGTGTTAAGCCATCTTATTTTCGCTTTAAATCTCTTGCTTATCATATATATGAACAAGGCTTTAAAGCTTTGCCTGTTGGGCTTGTAACATCTTTAATTATTGGGTATGCTATAACACTTCAAGGCGCATATCAATTAAACTCTATGGGCGTGCCTATAATGAGTGTAGATACGACAGCAAAGCTTTCATTACGAGAAATTGGACCTTTTATACTTGCATTAGTTATTGCGGGTAGAAGTTCATCAAGTTTTACGGCACAATTGGGTTCAATGCGTTTGACAGAGGAGCTGTCTGCCATGAGAGCAATGGATTTAAATATATTTCATTTTTTGATAATACCTAGAGTTTTGGCTCTAATTATTGTTATGCCGTTGATGGTTTTTGCTGCCGATTCTGTTGCTTTATTTGGGGGTATGATAGCCATTAAAACAAGCATTAATATTGGATTTGAAACTTACCTAGAAAGATTCTATGAAACGGTTTCTATTACTCATTTTTGGATAGGAGTTGTGAAAGCCCCTGTTTTTGGTGCTATTATTGGTATTGTTGGCTGTTTTAGAGGATTAGAATGTAAGGGAGATACTCAATCAATAGGCAAGATGACTACAATTAGTGTTGTGAATGCAATTTTTTGGATTATTGTAGCAAATGCAATTTTCAGTTTTATCTTTACAAGGTATGATTTATGATTAATAACAACATAATAGAAGTCAATAATTTATCTACACATTATGGGGATTCGTTGATACATGACAATATTAGTTTTAATGTAAAAAGGGGTGAGATTTTTTCTATACTTGGTGGTAGTGGTAGTGGAAAAACTACTCTTTTACACACACTAATATTTTTGCACAGACCAACACGCGGAGAAGTAAAGATTCTAAATAATAATATTTGGAATCTAAAGGATTCTAAGAAACATATCGTTATGCGAAAAATTGGCGTTGTGTTTCAATTTGGAGCACTTTTTAGCTCTCTTAGTGTTATTGAGAATGTAACAAGTTTGCTTGAGGAATACTCACATTTTCCATCGCATTTATATCCTGAAATTGCAAGATTTTGGTTAAGAAATGTTGGGCTTGATTTAAATGTATGTAACAAGGCGGTTAATGAGTTAAGCGGTGGAATGAAAAAAAGGGCTGCCCTTGCAAGGGCTTTATGCACAGAGCCAGAAATATTATTTTTAGATGAACCAACAAGTGGTCTAGATCCAGCTAGTGCGTGTAAATTTGATGATTTAATAGCGTATTTAAAAGAAGAATTTGGTGTAACTATTGTCATGATAACGCATGATTTAGATAGCATAAAAGATGTAACTGATAGATTTATTTTGCTAAGTGATAAAAAGATTTGCTTTAGCGGCACATTAGATGAATTTGCAAAGGAAGCAAATAGCGGGCTACATGAGGGGAGTTTATTTCATTCTACGAGAGGCGAGAAATATTGGAAGTTATAAGGATAAATTATGGAAAGAAATATTAATTATGTTTTAATCGGTGTTATTTTTTGTGTTTTAACAATAGCTATGATAGCTTTTATATTTTGGATAGGTAGATTTGGTATTGATGATAGAAGGGTTAATATTTATCATGTTTATACAAAAGATGAAGTTGGTGGGATTAGCACAAATACACCAGTTAAATATAAAGGTATTAGTGTCGGAAGTGTTGTTAAAATGGGTTTCAAAAAAGATGAGACGGATACTGTACAAATAGATGTTGCCATAAACAAAAAAATACGAGTAAGAGAGGGTTCTGAATTAATAATAGATTCTGATGGTTTTGTTGGTATGAATTATTTAAAGCTTAAACAAAATGAAAATGGTAAGATTATAGAAGATGAAGATGAGGCTACATTGTTTCTTGCTAAAAATGCTATTGGAAAATTACTTGAAAATGCACAAGGCATGACAACAGATATACAAACAATTGTTAGCAATGTGAAACATATAACGGATAGTAAAAATATAGAGGATATAAGAAATATGCTTATTTCTTTAGAGGGAACTAAAGATAATTTAGATAAAACACTAATTAGTGCTGATAAGTTTTTAAGGGATTTAGATAAGGCATTACTTCGTGGAGATTTCAACATAAAAGATATATTGACGCCTATGATTAATAAAAGTGGTTATAGTTTGCAAACATTAAATACATTGCTTGAAAAAATGAGTTTATTTATGGATAGGGTAGAGAGAGATCCATATGAAACCTTACTTGGCAAGAGAAATTAAGGAGGAATTATGAGGTTAATTAAAATATATTTTAATGTCTTATTTGCTTTATTTGCTTTAGTATTACTAAGTGGTTGTTTGAATGTAAATATAAAATCGGCACTACCAAACCAAACATATTATAATTTAGACAATATTAAATTATCCTCGACTAAATGCAACAATAAAAAGAATGCTAGTGATTTTGGATTGAATATATCTGTTTTATCTCCATTTGATGGTAAAGATATTTTGTTGTATGGGGATAATCAAGAGATAAAAATTCTTGAAAATTATAAATGGATTGATTTACCAAAAAATATGATTAGGAATGCCTTTGTAAAGGTTGGAATTAATAATTGTATGCAAATAACACAGAATCCGCCTATAAGTCAAAGAATAAATACTATAAAGATAAGTGTTAATGAAATGTATTTAAAGAGTAACAAAAACGAACATGAAGCATATATATATCTTGTTTATGAAATATTAGGTTATGATATGAAGCGATTACAATATGGTGTAATTCAAACAAATGCAAGCAATATAAATCCTGCAATTGCATTGCAAAATGCCGTTAATGAGGCTATTGAAAAGGTAATAAAGGAATTGTAATTAATATTTGATTTATATTTGCTATAGTTTATTTTAAGTCATTCAGACATACTTATAATGCTAATCGTAATCTTATGGAATCTATCAAAGCACTATTTGTAATTTTGTTTAAAATACAGATAGCCATACATTAAAATATCTATACTTGAATAATAATATAAAACATAATTTTTAGGCATAATTGATTTATATATTAAAATCTATAATGTTTGTAGTAATTTATAGTTTTGCTTTAATGTTAAAATAATGCTATTTGGAATCTATTTTGCTTTTGGTTTAGTATTTATTTGGTATAATGAATAGATTTTTGTAAAGGAGTTTTTATGTCTATTGATACAAGTAATGCTATGACTTCGTTCGCACAATCCAAGGAAACAAGTTTAATTAAGGATTTAAAGGCAAAGACAAATAAGGACACTTTGGAGAATGATAAGGCTTTGAGGGAACAAACAGATAAATTCGAGTCTTTGTTTATAAAAACCTTATTAGATACCGCATTGAATCTTGATAATCCTTTATATCCAAAACAGCCCGGTAGTGATATTTACAACTCTATGTTTAAAGAGCAGTTAGCAGAAAATCTTAGCGGTGGTTTTGGGTATAGTGAATTATTGTTTAACTATTTAAAAGACCAGCAAAAGTTAAAGGGATAATATTATTATGATTTTTATTTCAGCAAATTTAAATCGTTTTGCAGTAGCTTTTGTTGTATTTTGTGTGTCTATGTCTTTTGCCAAAGAAAATGTGATATCTAGAGATAATAAAAAAACTATAAAAAAAGATAATTTAGTGAATGTAGTTGGTGCTATAGATTTTTCTGGCAAAGGTTTTTCTGATTTGGGTCTTTTAGGGTTTCATTATGGGCAGCCAAATGAGTTTTTTAGATTACCTGGTAGAATGGTGTTAGAGTTGGAGGGTTTTATTGGTGTAAATAAAGAGAAGAATTTAAGTCAATTGATATTTGGTGTTTCTCAAGATATTGTTATACCGATTTTTAACACAAATTTTTATAGCGGTGTCGGAATTGGTATATATATTCGTACATTATTCAATGATAGAATAGGTTCCGCATTCACATTTGGAGAAAAGGTTTTTATTGGTTATAATAGTGAATTTATTACGGGGGGGGGGGGTTATATCCTATGAAATTTTTGTAAAGCACTATTCAAATGGAGATTTGACACCATTAAATAAGGGCTTTAACTTCTTTGGTGTTGCAATTGGCTATAGTTTTTAACTCTTTTTATTGTGTTTTATCTTGCATTTGTTTTTTTGTATCCGTTAAATTAACATTAATTTATAATATCTAAATCAAATATATAAATGTTTTGTTATAATACATAACTTAGTATTTATGGGGAAAGCATGAATGAATTATTCCAAGGGGCAATTAAATTTTATGAAGAAGATTATAATAATGAAAAAGCATTTTATACTAGTTTGCAGGAAAACAAACCACATACATTATTTATCACTTGCGTAGATTCTAGAATAGATCCAAATCGTTTAACACAATCAAAACCGGGGGAATTGTATGTAGTACGCAATATAGGCAATATGATACCTCCATTTAGAGATGAGGATGATAATATAGCAGATGGTTACCTTGCTACTACCTCATCAATAGAATATTCGATAAAAAAATTAAAGGTTAAAAATATTATAGTGTGTGGGCATAGCAATTGTGGTGCATGTGCGGCTGCTTATAATCATGAAATGTTGAGTGAAATGCCATATGTCAAGAAATGGCTTGAGCTTTTAAAGCCCACAATATCAAGGGTTAATGAGATGAAACCAGAGAGCGATCACAAACGGGTTTGGCTAACAGAATTACAAAATATTCAGCAACAATTATATAATTTGCTAAGCTACCCATTTATAGAGGAGAAATTTAATAGAGGGGAATTGCAAATATATGGTTGGTATTATAATTTAATGAATGGGCAGATTCTAAACTATAATATTATCACAAGAGAATTTAAATCTATAATTAGCGATACGCCGTTGCATTAATTGTTAAATATCATCAATTGATTTTTAATTGTTTTATTTTAAATTGATAAATATTATAAATGATATAAGTTTTACTATAGAATCTAGTTTTATTAAATTATTCTTTATATATGATAGCTATAATTTTAGTGTTTTCTATTAACTATAAGTTAGCAGATTCTATTTGTTTTAGAATCATCATAACATGTTTTATTTTAAGCCATTAATTTATTGTATCCATTTATAAAATTACCACGATATATAGTTAATAAGCGTGTATTCATTCGTTTTTAGTAATTGCTTTTGTATTTTTTGTCATTATGAAATCTATCTTTACAAACAAATAAATAATTTTATATTCTAGCAAAAAGTAGGGCGATTCTAAAATTTACAATCATATTGCTTTATCCTGTTATTTATCTAACTTGGGATTATAGAATTTTTCCTTGCGGTTTTTTGGAGCGAGAAAAGAAATAAAAACATTATAATGCTATATACTACAAACAATATATTTTCTATTGCTCCCGTTGATTTTATGCTACCGCCTATAAAGCCACCTATTCCTAAAATGTATTTTGGATTAATCAATATAATACAAATGCAAAGCAACTATGCAGTAAAAATCCTTGTTAGCACATTATGACAAAGGATTTAAAATTTTAGTAGTTTTTTGTGAGAGTAGGTAGAGAATCTTAGGATAAGATTCTCTATGTGATTATTGCAAAGTAGCATCTTTTATAAGATTTGAAAGTTCATTTTGTGC
>JARHYT010000030.1 GCA_029264775.1 Helicobacter sp.
ATAATAATAAAATACACAAGTATATAGAGTATAATATAGATGGATTTGATTGTATAGAGCAAGAGAGCAATAAAGATGGGAGACTTATAAAAGAGACAAAACATAAAAATGGGAGACTTGCAGAAGAGATTGTGTATTATGTAATGGATAACAACTATTGGGGTATGCAGGTACACAAAGCAAGAAAATATGATGAAGATGGACTTCGTTATACAGAACAAGAGTATGATAGGGATGGGAATCTTATAAAAGAAGGAGTACATGAAAACAAAAAATCACAAAATCAAAATACATTAGATAATAACAAAACAAATGAAAATGAATATTATGAGAATGGGAATCTAAAAAAAGAAGTACCCAAAAATGAAAATGGCATTGAAAGGTGGTATTATGAAAATGGGGATTTAGAAGCAGAAATTCCTTATGCCAATAACAATAAACATGGTATTGGAAAATGGTATTATGAAAATGGAGATTTAAAAGCAGAGTTACCATATGTTAATGGCACAGCAGAAGGTGTTAGGAAAGAATATTATAATAATGGCAACCTAAAAACTGAAACAAAATATACTAATGGTGCTAAAAATGGGATTGAGAAATGGTATAGTGATAATGGAGAGGTTATAGCTGCAATATCATATAAAGATGATGAAATGATAGAGGGTAAATGTAAAAATGGCAAACAACTCACAAATGCACATTTACACAGGATACAAAAGGAAGGATTAATAGAATCTGGTATATGTGGCGACGGATTCACAGAATCTAGCATATGTAGGTAAGCTAAAATTTTAAACTACATAGAATATATAATGTTACCAAATAGATTCTATCAATCTCTACATAAGCATGATTTATTGGCAATAGAATCTATTTTGCTATCTTGGCATGAGCAATATTAGAACAATGCAATATAATAATATATAATAAGCTAGCATAAAGATTCTAATAAAATTAAATATTCATATTAAACTAAAATAATGATAAAAACATGATTACATATGTTTGCAAAGTATCTTGAATATAAATCACTAAACAAACTTAATCTAATCATTTTATATAAGAGCATGATAGTAGATACAAATCACATATAAATAAATATATGCTAGTAAGTCAATTATAAAAAATATTAATATGAATAATAAGAAATATTTAGCTATGGAATCTACAATGCCATAAAATAATATGAAATATAGATACTTATCTTAATGTATTGCAATATAGGCTAAGATAGAACAATAAATTCTAACCTTAATAATGTAAAATGTCAATAACTGCAATCAACCAAGGTTTAACATATCTATATTAAACCCGCTTATGATTCTATATTGAATAGCTATTGCTCTACAACACCACCTGCATCTTTCCTTGATTGTGTGCTTGATTGCACTAAAATCCCCCTACCTGATTCAAGGAGCTTTTGCCAATCTTGTTTATTTAACAAAATACCATTTTGAACACTTCTTTCATAGTTTGCTTCAATTTCATTTCTAGACTTTATCACATCAAAATTCATATTATCATCTAAGCTAATTGGCTGTTTTGAAATATGTATATCAAGATTATTTGAAGGTTTTATACCTGAATCATTTCTAGTTTTAAATTCTATAAAATCCTCATATGGCTTTATACTATATTGCGTATAACTATGTGTATATAAACCATTCCAACACACTTTTACATAAAATCCTTTATGTGCTAATCTCTTTAATTGAGAATAAACAAAGTATCTATTATGACAATTTGTAATCTCAATATCTAAATGCTGATGATTTTCCATATAATCTAATACATAAGCAATAATAATTTGAATATGGCACAAGATACTATGATTATTGAGATTTATATTAATTTTATCTTGTATTGTATTGATAGATATTTCATTGCTATTGCTTTTTAAATATGGTAAAGCCTTAAGATAATGCCTTAATCCATTCAATCCAACCATTTCTAGATCAATTACCATAGATGCAATTAAATCTGGCTCTCCCAAACTTAATTTTAATGAATTAAATGCCTTTATGCAGGCAGCCTTTAATTCATTTCTTGAAACATAAATTTCATCTTGGGATAGTGCATAAATACTCTTTTTATCCTCATTAGGAATGAGAGGGAATAGCCACTCATTAGGATGCAATTCATCCATAAGAGGAGCACCTTGAAACAATGTAACTTGCACCCATCTATCTGATCGTGGATCATATTTCGTTGCACCAAACATAGCTAGTTTAGCCCGTAGAAGATGCATAGGTAGAAAATCTTTGCTTAGTATATTTGCTTGAATATCTCCCATTACGCAATTACCCATTGTCCAAATGCGTCTTGCAATAGATGTAAAAGAAGGATTAGAAAGCAAAAAAGTGCTAACACCTTGAAGTTCATCCTGATTCTTTATAGCATTATAGAATCTAGAAACCTGTCTTGCAATATCTAATGGTTGCTCTAGCTCATCTCCCTTATCAACACCTCTAACACCAAGTCTTGGTTCTTCTTTTTCCTCTGATATATACCAAAACCAATAATTGCTATCTGGTTTGCTAAAATCAATATTTAAAGCCCAAGAATATCTATCCTCTAATATAGTCTTTAATTGCTTTATACTAACACCTGTTAGTTCTAAAGGTGTTTCATTGATAGTCATGCTCCTTTCATGCGTATCTACAAGTGCTGGATAAAGCTCTATAAGACAAACAATTAATACTTCTTGTGCCTCTAACGAGTATTTTTGCGATAAATTTAATACATCCTGCCAAGTTGTTAAAGTATTATTCTGTCTAATTTCTTGCATAATTTGCAAAATTTCTTCTGATGCTATTTTATTTAGTTTGTCTTGTCTTTCATCAATAGTTATAACCTCTTTTAAATGTATACTAGCTTTCTTAAGATAAGATAACAATTCTTTTGTTTTGTCTTGACTGATTTTTTCAAGTAGAACTTTTGATAATGCCATCTCCCTTTGATAAAGCCAATTATCTACAACTTTTGGATGTTTAATTAAATATGGAGCCATTCCAAGCCCTGTGGCATTTCCTACACCTAAATACCTTTGTATCTCTTTATTAAGCGTAACTGCTTTTTCTTTGCCTCTATGTTTAGCAATATGATTCACCCAATCAAGGCTAAATTGTCTCACAATATAAACAGCACACATCTCAGCAGAGAATGATTGCGAGAAATCGCCATTTTTTTGCAGATTATCAAAATCTGAAATGCCAAATTTTCCACTACCATATACTGCAGTTGTCCTTAATATATAACCAACTTTGGCAAGTTCTCTAAGGCTTGGTTGCTTGCCCTCACTCAAAGAATCTACAATATAATCAAACACACGCACGCTTTTATTTGCTCTAGCTAGAACAAATGCTTTATTAAAATTTCTTCCTGCCTCTTGCAATGGAACATTATTTCTTAAAATTTCTAAAAGCTCATTTGATACATCACCATTTATAAAGGTAAAAGTAACATCCCATTTATTTGCAATTACTCTATCATTTCTTTCAGAATCTTCTATATAATTTGCAAAAATTACAAGATTATAGATTCCATTTGCAGTCTTTACCTCATAAATTGCATGTCCATAGCCATCTTCATCTAAATCCCATTTAGATAGCCTTAGTTTCCATTTTTCATTTGCCATTTTTCTTATCAAAGAACGAGTAAAACTAATTCTTGATTGGTGCATTGAACCTAATCTATCTAAAGACATTACAACTTCTGGTTTTCTTAAACTAATAGTTCCCATAAACAGCTCCTTACTAAATATATCAATAATTTTAGATTTCAAAAGAAATCACCATAAATAATATACAATCTTTCCTATATCTTAACTCAACATTATCATACTTATCCCCTAACGCAAATTTTGTTCATCTGCCATCTTTTCAGCAATTTGTACCGCATTCCATAATGGTGGCAATAGTATAAGTGATACCGGTACAGCTGCAATTACAATAAATGATTGTAAAGCAGATATGCTACCACCACCAATAGAAATAAGGATAATTGCAACAACACCCATTAATATACCCCAAAACATTTTAAGCCATGCACTAGGATTAACATTTCCACTAACAATTACACTCATAGTATAAGTCATAGAATCTCCTGTTGTTATGATAAATATAGCAGCAAGTGCCAAGAATAAAGCTGAAATAATCACAGGCATAGGCAATAATTGAGTTATAGCAAGTAATGCCGCTGGAATATTAAATCCACCTCCGCTTTTAAACGCATCACTAATACTACCCGGATCATGAATTTCAAAATAAATTCCAGCACCACCTACGATAGTAAACCAAAACATAGTAATGATTGGAGCACAAATACTAACAGCCACAATTAATTCTCTAATAGTTCTACCTCGTGTAATTCTTGCAATAAATATTGCCATTACAGGACCATATCCTAAAAACCAACCCCAAAAAAAGATTGTCCAAGTTGCAAGCCATGCCGTATCACCTCTAAAAGTTGCCATAGGTATAAAATTCTGTACAGCCGCACCTAAACCCTGAACATAACTATTAACTATGAAATCAGTCGGACCAAAAATAAAAATGTAAAACATTAACAAAACCGCTAAAATTACATTCCATCTGCTAAGCACCTGAATACCTTTTGCAAGCCCTCTCAATGATGATATTGTATATACCAAAATAGCAAGCACAATAATCACTGATTGAGTTGTAAAATTATCCGGGATACCAAACAAAAGATTCAATGCATAAGATATTTGCAATCCTAAGAATCCAATAGGACCAATAGTACCAGCTGCAACTGCAACAATGCAAAAAGCATCTATGAAAGAACCAAAAAATCCATGCATTACTTTATCTCCAAAGATAGGATAAAGAATTGTTCTAGGTTTTAATGGCAAATTCTTCTCATAATGCAAATACATAAGAATTATAGATGTTAATGTGCCAAGTATAGCCCATGCTAGAAATCCCCAATGCAAATATGATTGAGACAAGGCATTGACTGCTTTCTTAAAAACATTAACTTCATCACCATAAATTGGAGGAGGCGACACAAAATGTGCAATAGGCTCACCTGCAGCCCAAAAAACACCACCACCGGCAAGTAAAGTACACATTATAATAGCTAACCACTGAAATGTACTCATTTCAGGCTTATCAAGATTACCAAGCCTAACACCACCTGTGCGTCCCCAACTAAGGCTAATACCAATAACAAATGTAGCAAAAAGTAAAAATTGCCAATAAGCACCAAAATACTTTGCAGATAAAGAAAATCCCTCATTAACTAGCTTACTTAATAATTCCTTGTTAAATAATGCTAAAATGATGAAGATCACTAAAAAACCACTACTTAGAATCAAAGCTAGCTTATCTATATTGTGCTCGGTCTTATTATTGTCCATATTCAATCCCTTAATTTCTTATTACTGCGGTTTTAAACCATTACTTAAAAAATTTAGCCAATTTCCACCTAAAATTTTTGCAACTTCTGTTTCACTAAAACCATGTTTAAACAAACCTTCGTATATATTCTCAAATCCCTTTTCATCACTAAACCAAGATAAATCTTTTGGCCAGTCAGCATTAGATGCAGAGCCTTCACCATAATCCATTTCTTTAGACCATCTGCCATTACGCATCCATTCTAAAATAGAAATATCTTGATTTCGACACAAATCACTTCCTATGCCAACATTATCTATACCCATAACTTCCGCACCTTTAGCTATCATATTGCAAAATTCTTCCAATGTGCAATCACTTCCATTTGGTAAGTGAAAAGGATATAGAGAAAAACCTAGTAATCCACCTTTTTTTGCTAATGCCTTTAGTACATTATTGCTTTTATTACGCAAAGCATTATGTGCAAAAGTAGGATTAGCATGTGAAATACAAATAGGACGAGAAGAGATCTCTATTGCTTCAAGCGTTGATCTCTCGGCACTATGAGACATATCTATTATCATGCCTACACGATTCATTTCTGCTATGGCTTGCCTCCCAAATCTTGTTATACCATTATCCTCTTTTTCATAACAACCCGTTGCCAAAAGGCTTTGATTATTATATGTTAGCTGCATTATGAGCAAGCCAAGCTTACGCATCACAGGGATAAGCCCAATCTCATCTTCAATAGGAGAGCAATTTTGAGCACCAAAAAATATGCCTACCTTGC
>JARHYT010000017.1 GCA_029264775.1 Helicobacter sp.
CTTCTGCTAAATATACTACCCCACATACCGCGTATATAAAATGGCAATACAACCGCATTATTTTCATCAACACCTTGTGCTATTTTTTCAAAACCACTTTTAAACTCATTTAAATGACCATGCCTACTAATTACTCCTTCAGGAAACAAACATACAATATCACCATTGCTAAGTCTAGTTTGAATCTGTTCAATAGCACCCCTACTTGCAAGATTTGATACAGGAATAACACCAAAGAAATCAATAAAGAATTTAATATACCATCTTGAGTATATACTCCTTTCCATAACGAAATATACTTTCTTGGGAACTGCCATTTGCACAATTGCCCAGTCAATGAATGATATATGATTACCAAGCAATAAAACACCACCTTTTTGAGGTATATTATTAAATCCCTCAACAATTAATCTATATCTTTGTAATATAGCCATGCTAACCAAGATTCTAACTAATGAGAAAGGCATAAGTTTTACCATGTATGCGGTAGTTACAAATCCAATTAATGCACTAAAATATATCAGCCATTCAACAGGTAGATTATTGATTCCAAATATTGTAGCAATAAGTAATGATAAAAGCATGCCTATATTTTGTATAAAATTATTTCCTGCAAGTACAACACCCAATTCTTTATCATTACTATAAAATTGCATTAATGCGTTAAATGGCACAACATATAATGCCCCACCTAAGCCAAATAAAAAGAATAAAACTCCAATGCTAACTAATGAGTGAAAATATGTAAAAACAAGGAGAACAAAAAACATGATACATGAGCCAAGAGGTATAAGTCCAGTTTCAATATAATTTTTAGAATATCTACCCGCAAGTATAGAACCAACTATAATGCCAAGCCCAGCACATGCTATTACTACATTAACATAATAAGTATCATGTATGTTGAGTATATTCTTTGCATATACAGGAAATACATTAGTAATTAATTGTGAAATCATCCAAAATACTGCGATAAATAATATTGATAAAAATATCATTCTATGTTTTTTTATTGTTATTAAATTTTCTTTTAAAAGCTCTCCTTTAAAATACCTATTTTTATCAAATATTGCTTTGGTAGTTTCTGTTATTGTTGGTAGCCTAAAACTTAAAATAAATTCTAAAATAGCAAAAATACATAATAGAATAGCTAAGAAAAACATTTCTTGTGTAATATCATTTGGATTTGTCATTCCGTTTGTATAGAATCTTTCAAATAATGCGGAAAAAAATACCATACCACCAAGCATAGCAATTATAGCGGTTGCTTGTATGATTCCATTACCCCAAGTAAGATTTTCCTTGCCAACAAGTTCTTTTATATATCCATATTTAGCAGGCGAATACAATGCGGCTTGTATTCCCATTAAAAGTGTCATATAAAATGCACCCCAAAAAAATCCAATATAATAAAACAATGATACTATAACTAGAAGAATTATATTGGCTAATGCGGCATATCTTAGCACCATATTTTTGGAGAATTTGTCGCTCAAAAAACCAGCAGGAGAAAAAAGCAAGATAAAAGGTAAAATAACAAGGGTATTGGCAATTGAATTATAAATTAAGTGCTCTGATTGACTAAAAGATTTATATATTATGTTTAACATTAAAACCTTATGCCCTAAATCTATAAAGGCATTAATGAAAGTAACAATAATAAATGGTGTGAAACCCTTTACATGATATATTTTATTCATACTATCTCCTAAACATTGAAAAACTAAAATTAGCTATTCTAACATATTATTTAGAAAAAATATTAATATAGTGTAAAGCATGTAGTGTTGTCATATAAGATTGTGTAATCATGATGGTAAATTGTATTTTATATAACACTAAAAAAACAATCTTATCTTATTTGACTATTTTTTAAGCTTTCTAAAATAGGCGTTCTCAATTTATACTTGTCAATATTTAATGGTATAAATGTTTGTAATTCCCTCATTTTGTTAGCAACATCGTTATAATATGCAGTAGCACTTTTATTTGCTACACTTGATTGTTGCCATGAGAAACCCCTATTGTATGATTTTATAATTTTTTCTAAATTACCCTTATGAATCTTATCCCAATAAAATAAGTTATCAAGCGTAACAGATGAAGCAAAAGTTGGATTTGCAATCAACATTTGTCCTACTACATTGCGTAAGAATGAGGAATCTTTGTATTTTGTGTATTTTTTTATTACACTGGGTATATGGTTATGATAGATTCCAGCAGATGGATCAGAAAAATTTAATAAATATTCTCCAGCACAAGATTCTTTCCATGCAATAGCAGCCATAAGATAACCTAAACCATGATCTTTTCCATAGTAATAGGCATAAAAAAGTATATCTTTTTGCTTGTCACTAAACTTTTGCAAGTCTGTGCATGTTCCTTTAATTTTTATATCTACATTTGTTTTAGCAAAAACATATTCACAAAAAATAGTCGATAGCACAAATGTATAGACAAGTCTTAATAACCTTCTTTGCATTATTTTAACACCTTTTTAAACTTTTATTTGCTAGAATTGCATAATTATAATATTAAAAAGGAAAATTAAAGAAATGTCAGAATTATTGATTGAGATTTTTACAGAGGAATTACCAGCAATACCACTACTAAAAAATATAGATTCTATTAAAACTCATTGGCAGACAATACTTAAAGAATATCGCTTAGAATCAGACTTTGATTTTTTTTATACACCAAGAAGATTAGTCCTCTTGCATGAAAACTTTGCAAAAAGGCAAACAGATATAAAAACAAAAAGCTATGGACCACCAATTTCAATATGTTATGATAACAATAATAATCCAACAAGAGCTATGCAGAGTTTTTTAACTAAGAATAACATAACAAGAGACGAGGTTACAACCTCTATGAAAGATAATAAGGAGGTACTGTTTTATGAAAAAATAGAAAATGGTTTAGAATCTACAAAACTTATTGCAGATATGGTTAAACAATGGCTTTTATCGCTCAATTTTGGTAAAAGTATGCGTTGGGGGGATTGCAAAGAAAGCTTTGTGCGTCCAATAAGAAACATATGTATATTATTTGATGGCGAATCTATATCATGCAGTATGTATGGTGTAAATGGAAGCAACAATATTGTAGCTCATAGACAAGCTTTAGATTTAAACCAACAAACAAAACAGCAAGCAATAGTAGATATACGATCCTATTTGTCATTTTTAAAACAAAATGGTGTTATTTTACAACAAGGAGAAAGAAGAGAGTATATTTTGCAAAAAATAATGGAATTGGAAAAACAAAATGGTATAAAAGTTGAGCTTGACACGGATCTATTAGATGAGATTGTAGCAATTACAGAATATCCAGTAGTGCTTTTTGGTAGATTTGAAAAAAGATTTTTAAAGATTCCAAAGGAAATGATTATTACCTCAATGAAAGAGAATCAGAGGTATTTTGCGGTTTATAAGGATGGCAATCTACATAATGGTTTTATAGTTGTTAGTAATTCTTTTAATGGTGATTCAAAACTTATAATCAAGGGAAATGAGAAGGTATTAAAAGCTAGATTGCAAGATGCAGAATTTTTTTATGAGAATGATTTAAAGATGCAAATGAATTTTGGTGATTTATCTAGCATAGGATTTATGGATGGTGCAGGTAGTTTGCAAGATAAGGTGTGTAGAGAAGAAAAATTAGCGTTAAGATTCATAGAATTGTTAAACAATAAGAATGTAAATACAAATGATATTAAAAGTGATTCTATAAAAAAGGCAATACGACTTGCAAAATGTGATTTACTCTCGCAAAGTGTTGGTGAGTTCCCTGAATTGCAAGGTATCATGGGGGCTAACTTTGCAGAACATATTGGGATACAAGAGGATATTTGTAATGCGATAAGAGAGCAGTATTTACCAAATGGATTAGATAATACCATGCCAACACAAATATTAAGTGCTATTGTGAATATAGCAATAAAGCTTGATACCATATTTACACTTTTTAATTTAAATAAGATTCCAAGTGGTTCAAAAGATCCTTTTGCATTGCGTAGGCAATCAATAGCAATACTTAGAATATGTCATAAATTTAACTTTGATGTAAATATACAAGACTTGTGCTTGCTTGCCATAAATGATTATAAAAACATAAAACAAGATGTATTAAATGATTTTATTGCAGATAGGATCTATGGTATATTTCCAAACATTAATGCCAGCATAGTAAGGTGTGTTGTTGTGCGTAATTTTGGAATTTCTCAAAGTTTTAATAAGATTTTAGCATTATCAAACTATCTTGAACATACAGATATAAAATCCATTATTAGCACATTCAAGAGGGTTGCAAATATATTGCAGGATAATAAAATGCAACAAGACAACATAAACACTTCTTTATTTGAAAATATTGAAAAAGTTTTATATGACAATCTCTTGAGTTATATTAACTCAAAAAATAAACAAAATAAACAAGTAAGCTACGATAAAGACTATTATTTGTCGCAGATCGAGTCTATTTTTAAATTAAAAGAAGATTTAGATAATGTTTTTGATAATGTTTTGATTAATACAGACGATTCTGTTTTAAAGGCAAATAGAGTAGCTTTAATATCGCTTGTGTTTAAAGAATTTATGGCATTTGGAGACATGCGTGAAATTACAATAGGATAGTAGATTATGATTTTTTAATCACTCTGAATCTTAGTATTAGCATATGAAATCTATATAAACAAGATATTCCATTGATAAACAACGAATACCAGTCTTATTCGCATAAATGTATATGTTAGCTTATTATATTTTGATATAATTATAGATAGATAAACTTAGTAGTTATGTTTTAATCTGATTAAATATGATGCTATGAGGGATGGAATGGTTAAATTTAAGCTTTATTTTGATTTTATATCAAATCAACAAGAACAAAATGACTTATTTGATAGGCTAATTTTTGAAAAGGAACATCAAACTAGTGGTTATTATAACCTACCTTATGATCATAGGGCAATAGAAGATTCTATCAATTACATGAAACATAATGATGACATAATACGGAGTTTAAAATATATTGTTATCATAGGTATTGGCGGTAGTTCTTTAGGATTAAAGGCAATTGATACAATGTTATATCACCTGTCAAATAGGAATGGCATTAGCATAAAGTTTTTAGAACATACAGATCCATTAAAAATACAAAAATCACTAGACAAAGTGGAATTAAAGAATACACTTTTTATAGTTATTTCAAAATCTGGCATGACTATTGAGACAACATCTTTAATGAAATATTGTATTAATCGTTACAATCTTTTAGAATCTAGTAATAAAAAAAGATTGCTAGTCATTACAGATCTTGATTCCTTGTTGGACAAATGGGCAAAATCACAAGATATATATAGCATAAAGATTGATGGTAATATAGGTGGTAGATTTAGCGTTTTAAGTTCTGTTGGTATCACTCCCCTAATGTTGCTTGGATATAATGTAGATTTTATACTAAAAGGTGCTAGAAATTTTCAAGATTCATTTCTGAGGCGAAGTGAAGAGCATATTTTACAAAAAGCACTTTTTATAGCTAATAGCAATTCTACAATGCCAATGAATATATTATTTTCTTATTCTAGTTCTTTTAGGGATTTTAATTATTGGTATGTGCAGCTATGGGGCGAGAGTTTAGGAAAAATCAATAAAGATTCTAAAAAAATGGGTTTAACACCAATAAGTCTTATAGGCAGTATAGATCAACATTCATTCTTGCAACTCATACTAGAGGGCAAAAGGGATAAAACCATAACATTTCTAGGAATTAATAAGGACAAATATAATGATATTGTAATACCAAATGTAGAGTTATCGGGATTAGATAGCACAAATTTTGTAAATAATATACCATTTTCTCGTCTCTTGGCTACTCAGCAATTAGCTACAATGAGTGTGTTACAAGAAGAAGGAATACCAACAGATTCAATACAGCTAGATTTGTTGAATGAAGAGAATGTAGGCTCATTAATTATGTATTATGAGTTGCTTACTTCATCTGTTGGTTGTATTTTTAATATAAATACATACAATCAACCAGCAGTTGAGAGAGGAAAAAGGTTTCTATATAAAATGTTAAGTTAAACAATATATTTTATATTTGTGCTAGACAATTGCTATGGACAATATTACATGACTACAGATTTTTAAATAAAGTAGCATGATTATTGATTGATATTATTTATAAGTTTGATAAATAGTGTATTTGCATTTCATGTTATAGTCTTAGTAAAATCTACATGTTTATTGTATGTTTTATTCATTGTTTTTTTACACTTTTAATTTTTAAATGTATTAAATATATTAATAATTGCTTTTATGAGCCCTAACTTATTTTTCAAGTATTTTTATCTATATCTAGTTGTGTAGATAAACTTTTGAGATTTATTAAATTATATATATTCACATGAGATACTAGTAACTTCATGTTATAATTATGTTTTATCTTTTATAAAGGATTTTTATGACTATTGGTATTATAGGGGCTATGCGTGAGGAGATCACGCCATTATTGGAATTATATAAAGATTATGATAGCGTTGAGATTGCGGGTAATATATATTATGATATTAATTACAAAGGTTCTAAAATTATTGTAGCATATAGCAAAATTGGTAAAGTCCATGCAGCAATTACTGCTACTATTATGATATTGAGGTTTGGTTGTGAAAATATTATATTTAGCGGTGTTGCCGGAGGGTTAAGCAATGATTTAAAGGTTGGTGATTTGCTTTTAGCAAGCTCTTTATGCCAACATGATGTAGATATTACTGCGTTTGGACATGCTATGGGCTTTATACCTGAAGGTAAGTTGTTTTATGAAAGTGATAAAAAACTTTGTTCTTTAGCAAAAGATATTGCAGGTGAAATGAAACTAGATATAAAAGAGGGTATTGTTGCAAGCGGAGATCAATTTATTGCAAGTAAGGACATAAAAGATTCTATAATAAAAGAGTTTGGAGCAATTGCGGTTGAAATGGAAGGTGCTAGTGTTGCTTGTGTTTGCGATAACTTTAATGTACCATTTTGTATTTTTAGATCAATTAGCGATAGTGCAGATGGTCAAGCTAGTGTAAGTTTTGATGAGTTTTTAGAATCAAGTGCATCAGTAAGTGCAAAATTTGTCTATAATTTAATAAATAAGCTTATAAGTTAGCTTAGATTATTTACTTCTTTTGAGGTTTTAGCCAGCCTCTAATTCATAACAGATTCCATACAAGAAGGTTTTATATGAAGCAGTTTTCACTTAAAGCATTAAGTGTGCCTATATTTTTTGAATTGCTTTTGCGTTATTTATCTTTAATAATTAATACGATGATGGTAGCAAATCATTCAAATTATTTAGTTGGAGCTATGGGTGCTGGTAATCAAATCCTTGATTTATTTATCACAATTTTTACTTTTTTAAGCATTGGTTGTAGTGTCGTTATAACTCAAGCTATCGGTGCAAAGGATACAAAGTTAGCACATAAGGTTATTTATCAAAGTCTATTTTTAAATACTATGTTAGGTTTTGTTTGTGGTGGTTTGATTTTATGGCATGGTGAAATTTTACTCAATTATATGCAGATACCAAGCGAGCTTTTAAAGGATAGTGAAATCTATTTGCATTTGCTTGGTATTTGTTTGTTTTTTGATGCTATTGGTATTGTTTTAGCGGCTGTTGTGCGTGTTTATAACATGGCATATTGGGTAATGTTTGTTGCGTTTATTATGGATATAGTTACCTTAGTTGGGAATTATTATGTACTTAATTTTACTAGCTTAGAATTATTTGGGGTTGGCTTATCTACTATAATTGGTCGTATAGTAGCTATTTTTTTGCTTATATTTTTATTAATTTTTAGACTCAAGATTCCATTAAAACCAAAGAGTATGATAAATTTAGAGAAATCTATCTTAAAAAAGATTTTAGGCATTGGGGGATTTGCCGCTGGAGAAAATTTACTATGGATTATGCAATATACCATAGCATTTTCTTTTGTTGCAAAGCTTGGCAAGGATAGCTTGAGTGTTCAAACAATTTATTTTCAAATATCTCTTTTAATCATGCTAACAGGACAAGCAATAAGTGTTGCAAATGAAATAATTATAGGTAAGTTAGTCGGTGCTAGAAAAGAAAAGATTGCCTATAAACATACATGGTATGCGTTGTATTTTAGTGTTTTTAGCTCTCTTGTTGTTTCTCTAATGAACTTTGCTTTGCAAGGTTTTATAATGGATTCTCTAGGATTATTAGATTCACTAAGGGTTCTTATGATACCCCTTTTTACATTATCTATATTTCTTGAGGTTTCAAGAACATTTAATATAGTCATGGTTAATTCATTAAGGGCTAGCGGAGATGCTAAGTTTCCATTCTTTAGTGGTGTTGTTTTTATGTTTGGTGTATCTTTGCCTGTTGGTTATACATTATGTTTTTTTGCTGGTTTTGGAATCTTGGGTGTATGGATAGGTTTTTTGTGTGATGAGTTTTTGCGCGGAATGGTTAATTGCTATCGTTGGAAAAGTAAAAAATGGCAAGGTAAAGCAGTCGTATAACATAAGTTTGGAATAATATTCATATTTTATGCTATAATTACAACCTTATTCTAAAAAGAAAGTGGGTGATAATATGCCGGGCATTAAAGTTAAAGAAAATGAAAGTTTCGATGAGGCTTATAGAAGGTTTAAAAAACAGGCTGATAGAAATTTGATTGTAACAGAGTGTCGTTCAAGAAGATTCTTTGAATCTGCAACAGAGCTAAGAAAGAAACGCAAGATTAATGCGAAAAAGAAAATGCTTAAACGACTTTATATGTTAAGAAGATATGAATCTAGATTATAGTTTATAGTATTTCTTAGTGTAATTAATTATTTTGTTAATGTAGGTTTTATAAAAACCTACTTTCTTCCTAACTTGTTTTTATTTTTTTGTGTTTTTAATTCTCTCAGTACTTTATATATAGATTGTTTTCTAGTTCCTCTAGTCATCATGAAGCTTTGTTCGTGGAATATTACGAAAGTTGCAAGTACGCCAGCGACCAATGAGAGCGATACTGATAGCATCGTTGTTAAATTGTTAAAAAACATAAGTAAATAATTTAATTGTTCTGGTTTATTTGCATGTTGCGTAAAGACTAGTATTGATAGTATGCTTTTGTAACCATAGCTACCCGGAAACATGGGTAGTAATGATGGAAAAACTATAATTTCTGCGGGCATTTTTGTGTTTTTTGCAATAAACATACCTGTAAAACCCATACACAATGCCGCACAAAAACTAGCACCAGCAAGACTAAATAATGGACTCTGCAAAAATAGCGATCTCACAAAATAACCTAAACCAGCAATACATATAATGCCTATGAAAATTTTTTTTGGCGGATTAAATGCGTAAGAAAAACCAAAACCAGCTATCATTGCAAAGATTGTTTTAAACAAAATATGCTCTATAGAATCTGTATTAAAAAAATCTGTATGCAACCATTCTTGCAATTGTGGATTCAATGTTATTTGTGAGTTATACATTTATTACACTCACATTTGCTATGCTTAATGTTAAATATGCACCTACTGCTATACATATTAATATTATTATCATATTAATGCCCCTACTTATTGCCATAAGTGTATATTCATGTAATACATCTGTTAGCGCATTAATAATTTGCACACCGGGTATTAGATACAAAATGCTTAATCCGATTGCTATTTCGGGAGTTTTTGTAATTCCAAGATGGACACCAATATATGCCACAAATGAAGATATGAATGATACAATCACATACATACCTATTATATTTATCTTAAGTTTCGTGAGAAAATATCTACTAGCAAAACCAGCAAAAGTTCCCATAAATACACATAAAGACGCTCCCATATCCCCCTCAAATAGTTTGCAAAAAGCAGCATTAGCAAGACTTGAGAAAAACAGCATTGAAATAAAACTATAATTTTTATTTTGCATAATATGTTTAAATCTGATTTGTGCTTCCTTTAGTGTAATATTGTTATCATATATTTGCCAACTTAATGCACTAAGATCTGATATGATTCTAAAGTTTGTACCCAATGGTGGATTTGAGCTAACTTGTGTTCGTCTATTTTCATAATTATCTTTTTGTGAAATACTTAAATTTACATATTTTAACCAAACAATCATATGTAGATCATAACCATATGATTCTGCAATTCTTTGTGTGCAACGAGAGATTCTTGAGGTAAATGCACCATTTGACAATAGAGCTGCTGCATATTGTCCTAAAAATATACTTAGCTCTTCAATATCCTCATTACTTTTATTGTTATTCAATATATAATCTCCAATTACATTTATTTTCACTTAAGCTTTACAGGTACAAAATGAGAATCTTTTACACCATAGAATCTGTCATTATAAATTACTTGGTTGTCTTGTAAAGATTCTGAAAAAAATCTTTGATTTTTTTTGTCATATTGCGACATGAAAATATCAATTGATAATGCTGTAGCATAATTCACCCAATCATATTGAAAATCTACGCTTAAAATATCATTAAAAATAAGCAAGTTAGGATGTATTGGGTTAATAGCATTAACTATAAATATTTTTTTTGTATCTTCTAATGGCATAAGACTTAAAAGCGATGGATTATAATTTATTTGCGTTGAAAGAAAAGCGTTTGGCATAGCCATAGCATTACCAATTTGTGGAACTATTAATCCACTTTTTATAATTGAGGTATTAAGTACAACCATAGACCTTTTTATACTCCCTCTCATTTTTGTTAATGTGGGAGAGAAATTTGTTGATTTTTTAGTATCAATGCTTTCTTGTGTTATGTCTTGTTTTTTGCTTTTTAATATGTCTCCTATCATTTTTCCTACTGCACCACTATCATTTAAACTTATGATAGGAGATTTTTTTGAATCTGCTAGTGCTATAATCATATCTATTTGTTTATCATAGTCTATTCCACCAAAAAATATATTTTTATTAGGTGAAAATCTCGTTGCCTGTGTTTTATTTATCGTTGGAATAAACATTGGTGATGTTATATTAACATTCTGTAGTAAGTTTGCTAATCCATTTGGCGTTATAATTGCTATTGTTAGATCATATTCCTCTTGTTTTATCTTTTCATATGTGTTTTTAAGGTTTGGTATTTCCTCATTTACAGAATCAAACACCTTAAATTTAAAGTTTTTTCCATACGCTATTAAATACGATATTATCGCATCTGCACTTGTTGATGAGTATCTACCTATATTTTTTTGTGGTATTAGCAAAGCTATTTTTAAGCCAGATTCTAAGTCTAGCGTGATTATTTTTGTTTCTAAATCAAGCACATCGCTTATGTGTTTGTATTTCTCCATTAATTTTTCATCTTTCATATTTTTAAAAGATGAAATAAA
This sequence comes from Helicobacter sp., assembly GCA_029264775.1. Taxonomy (GTDB): domain Bacteria; phylum Campylobacterota; class Campylobacteria; order Campylobacterales; family Helicobacteraceae; genus Helicobacter_A. Next base: position 11,379 of record JARHYT010000017.1, read on the forward strand.
GCTAAATACTTTTTCATCATCAATAAGTCTATTTAAACATGATTTTGAACATTTCTTAATACTTGTATCCATTACCTCTTGTGTAGGTGATGGTAATGGCGACATTTTATAATCTCTTGCTGTGGAAATATTGAGAGATATTGAAAAAATAAGCAATGATTTAATTATTATATTTTTTGCACAATACATATATATCCTTATTTGAAATATAAAGCTATATTTTAGCATGAATTTGCATCAATTACATTTTTTAGTAGAACAAAATTTATCAATGCCTCTTTTTTCAATTTGCTATCAATTAACATTTGCATTGTGTCTGGAACACATACACAAATGATTTTTTTACCGCTTGGCGCGTAATAATCAAGTAATTTTCCTCTAGTTTCTTGCAGTGTAGTTTCAAATAATTTTACACATATATTTTCACCAAAAAATATTGCATAATCAATAGTTTCTAGTTGTGAGTATAGGTAATCAATACATATATTTCTTTGTGTATCAAGTGGTTGTGTTTGGATTTGCGTATTTATATCTTTGTTGCTATACTGATTTGTATCAGTATCTACACACTTAAATAGTGGAAATAAAAATATGCTCTCCTTTTTGATAAAAAACACCTTTTGTGCAATGTCAAAAATCATATTATTATTTTTATTGTATTCTAGTTTTTCGATTGTATTATTTGGTATATTTTTATCACTTTTGATTCTTAGAGATTCTACTATAAAGGCTATTTTTGGAAATATTTTTTTTGTTGTGTTTCTATTATCTACAAATTCAAACTTTGTTGGCACTACTCCACAAAATCTATCTGTATCTTTCACCATATTAGACAGACTACACAATTTGCATTGCGATACTTTTTGTTCTAAGTTGTTAGATGTTTGGTTATTTTCTCGTGTAGCATCATTTCGTATTGCATTGTATTGTATGTTTTGGCTTATATCAATTTTATTTAGGTCTATGTACTTATCCCCAACCAATTTCTGCCTGTATAACATTAATATTAAATTGAGTTCTTTTATAGTTTGTTCATGTTGGTTTTTGTCCATAAATTAATCTGCTTTAAATTTAAGTATTTAATTATATATAGCTATTTTGTCTTTTCATATCTGTTGCAAGATATGGATTATCATCTTGCATTTTATATATTAGCTCTTGAATACTTTTTTTATTATCTTGTGTATCTTCGTAACGCATAATCCATTCAAGCTCTTTTTGTGTTATACCAACAAGTTGTAAAAAATCTGTTTTGCCATGAGGTGTGTCAATGCCAATAATTTCTGTATCATTAGTTACAATCATAGCGGTTATCAATGAATCTGAGCCTCTATCCAATGGCTTTCCATCTCCTGCTATAAATTGTAAATTTTCTAAATAACTTTCTTGCGTATTTGTAAAGTATGCCATATTCGCTAATAGGTTTAAAACCCACATGCAATCTTGTGTATGTTCTGTTTGTAGTTTAAAAGTCATTTCATATCCCCAACCACTCCATTCGCCACCAAATGATTCTTCATTGACATATAATTCACTCATTCCATATGTAACAATATGTTTATATCCATATTCCGAGTTATATATACTATATCCATCAAGATATTGATCTCCGCCAAGGTTAGCTCTTGATTTAAGATTTGTAGCATAGTGTTTTGGTTTTTGCGTGTTATATATCTTTTTAAATGAGTTTTCTATCGCCTCCCATCCCGGCGACCAATCAGGATTTTTCTTAATTTCACTTTTATATTCTTCTAAAGTCATAAATACCCCTTTTTAGTATAATAGAATACTATAATCATATAATATTTAAGCTGAAAGTTTGTTGAGTTTTTATTATGCTCTCTATTTATAGTTTTGTTTTAATAAGGAATGTAAATTGCTTGTGATTAGCAGGTTTTGATAATTCTAACTTTAAGGAAGTAGTCATGGTAGCCGATATGAATGCAATAGGCACAAATCAAGTGCAATCAGCTGTAACCGATAATCCTAAGCAGCAAAACAATAAGACAGGTTCTAATGAGTTTTCTGAAGCTTTAAAAAAGAAAAATGATGATTCTAACAATGCTAGCGTTGCTGAAGTTAAATCAGGTGATAATAAAGATTTAAAAAATGGGGCTAGTAATGAAAAGTCAAGCCCTGCTAGTGCTGATATAAAAGAATCCAAAGAATTATCTGCAAACTTAGTTTCAAAGACCAATGTAGATTCCAAAAGTGCTGAGTCTGAGTTAGTAAAGGCACTTAAAAATAAAAATGTGGATGATGTATCCAAAAAAGATGATAAACAGAATTTAGAAGATAAAGATGGCAAGTCTAAATCTCAAATAGAACAAGATGAAATTAAAGATAAACTATCAGCGAAGACAGATAAACAAGATAAAGCTAAATTAAACACTAAAGGTGATACTAAAAAAGTAGATAAACAGCAAGCTGATATAGAATCTTCAAAAACAGATGATAAGCCTGTTAGCATAGATGAAAACGATATAATGTTGCTTGCGGATTCTATAACAGATGGAATTGAGACAGGACAATCTCTTAATGCAAACCAAGATATTAAAGATAATAGGGGTAATTTATCTAGTCTAGATTCTAAAAAAACACAAACAAAAGATATTGCTACCAACGATGACAAAGCTATTAAAACACTTAATGATGTAAAAAAAGAGGCACAGGCTAGGAATCTAAACCTACAACAAATCGAGATTATTGAGGATGGCAAGAAAAATAAAATTAATCCACAAGATCTAATGGATATGGATACTATTGAAAATAATAAAGAAAGGCTTAGTTATTCTCTACAAGATAAGGGAAATGCTGTTGCTACTTCACTTGCAAGGACAATAGGTAGTGATTCCAATGAGATGAGCAAGAAAGATGCCCTTTTAGCAGATTTACTTAATAGGTATGACGCAAGTGCGAATGCCAAAAGGAAAGCACAAAATGACATGGAGAAACTGCAATTTAAGATTAATGAAGGTGATAAATCGATGGTTGTAGGAAGAACTTCTGTGCAACCTAAAAATATTGTAGATTCTAAGTTTAGAAATGAAGTAATGGAGCAAGAATTTTTAGAACAATTGCATGATATTACAGGTGATGAGGATTTGGGAGAATTAATTGATGCTAACAAGGCAAAAATAAAAAACCATTTGGCTTTCAATAGTGATAAACTAAAGCAGGCTCAAGATATATTGCAAAAAACTTCTCAAGCATTAATGCAACAACCACAGGTTTTAGAGGCAAAAGATTTAAAAGGCCCAAAACATGGTGTTTTTGAATTAGATGTTCAAACTCCTTTTGATCCTTTATTTTCAGAGAATCTAAAAACTGATATTGGAAAGAAAGAGAATAATCTAACATCACAATCAGAGAAGAAGATAGATGATATTCAAAAAGAAAAGGTAGATTCTAAGCAAGATGTAGGTAATGTTCAAACCAAACAAGAAGTGAATATGAAAAATGCTATGGCAAGAGAAGCTATGAAAAATTTTGCAAGTCAGCTTAGAGATGAAATATTAAATTACAAGCCACCTATAACTAAAATTAATTTAGAGTTAAATCCAGCAAGTTTGGGACAAGTTTCAATGACTATTTCTAAAAAGGGCAAGGATTTGCAAGTTAGTATCACATCAAATTCTAGCGTAATGACAATGTTTGTTCAAAATGCACAAGAATTGCGTCAGAATCTTATGCAGATTGGATTTAATAATCTTGATTTGAACTTTAATGCTCATGATGGACAAGGTAGCAATCAGCAACAAGGTAGCAATACAAATGATAATGCTAGTAATCCAAAACTTCAGAATATGGAAGAGGCAGAGGCACAAGTTCAAATGGGCAATATTCCTCAATCTCTTGAGATATTAATTCCTCAATATGCCTAGATTTCATTAGACTTGCATTTGCATAATTTTGCATTATTTATTTTGAATGCAATAATATTATTTACTAAAAAAACGATAAACTACAATCTTTGATTTAATTTTAGGTATGAAGGGAATGTTATGCAAGAGTATGGAAAAAACAATAAAAGTCTCGCAAAACCTGTGTATATTGATGAAATGAATTTAACAGACTATATGGTGATAGATATTAGAGATAAAGAAGAGGTATGTGCGGCAAGAATTAAGGGCGTTCCTAACATTAAGGAATTGCATTCTATATTTAATCTTGCTAAAGATAATGCAGAAAAAAAGATTCTTATTCATTGTAAGAGAGGGGGTAGGGCTTCTGCTATGGGTAGTAGGCTTGTAGAGCTTGGTTGCAATAATATATATTTTTTTGATGATACTTTTTCTAAGTTCTATGATAAGTTTGAAATTGTTGGGGATTTTAAAGATTCTTTGAGACAAATTTAGTTATATTGTGTAAGGGAGTGCAATGAAAATTAAAAGTTTAAATTTTTATATGTTATCAGGTATTTTATCATCTGCTTTGCTTGTGGGTGGGTTTGGTGCTTTGCAAGCTAGTAATGTAGATACTTTTTTGCATGGTGAGGATGTTGCTGTTGCACAGCCTCAAGGCGATACAAAGACTTCTCAACCAAAAAAGAAGCTTACACAAGCCGAAAGAGATCGTGCTATGCAGAAATTCATGGCAGCAGTGAATATCGTTGAGAATGGTTATGTAAGCGATGTTGATATGAACGAAATTATAGAAAAAGCTATATCTGGAATGCTTAGCAATCTTGACGCACACTCTGCTTATTTAACACAAAAAGATTATGAAGATTTGCATGCAAAAACAAGCGGTAGTTTTAGTGGCATAGGCATTATGGTAGGCATGAAAGATGGGGCATTGACTATTATTGCACCGCTTGATGATACTCCTGCTAAAAAAGTTGGTTTAAAAAGTGGCGATATTATACTAAAGATTGATGATAAACCAACTATTGATATGAAAATAGATCAAGCTGTTTCTTTAATGAAGGGTAAAAGAGGAACTAAGGTTAATTTAACCATCATTAGGACAGGCGAATCAAAGCCATTACAATTTGAAGTAAAAAGAGATGAAGTAAAAGTTCGTTCTACTTTTGTTAGTAAGGTAGAAGATACGGATTATGTTTATGTAAGAGTTGCCACATTTGATAAGAATGTAACTCAAGAAGTAAGAAAAGGTTTAAAACAATTTGGTAAATTCAAAGGTATTATACTTGATTTAAGGGGTAATCCGGGTGGTTTGCTAGATCAGGCTGTATCCCTTGTGAGTTTATTTGTAAAAGATGGGGTTGTTGTTAGCGAACGAGGAAAAATTGAAAATATAGAATTAAAAACCTCTGGAAAAGCTGATTTCTTAGATTCTCCGCTTGTAGTCTTAGTAAATGGTGGAAGTGCATCTGCTAGTGAAATTGTAGCTGGTTCTCTACAAGATCATAAGCGAGCTGTAGTAGTTGGGGAATCTACTTTTGGCAAGGGAAGTGTGCAGAAAGTTTTTCCATTTGGTAGAGATGCAAAAGAAGCGTTAAAATTAACAATAGCAAAATATTACTTGCCAACAGGTAGGAGCATACAAGCTGTAGGAATAACCCCGGATATAAAAGTGGCTGAGGGTGAGGTACCAGTAGGTCCTGCAAACCAACTTGAATTTAAAGAAGCCGATTTGAAAAGGCATTTAAAAAATGAATTGCTCAATGATGAAAATAAAGAAGATTCCAAAGCAAGTAAGGCTGATAATGACGATAAAACAATAACCCAAGAAATGATAATGAAAGATATTCAGCTTAAAAGTGCTATAGATGTTTTAAAAACATGGGTTGTTGTTAATGCTAAATAATTTATTGCTGAAATCTATTTAAAGGAGAAGTATGGATTTATCTAGTATTATTCAATCCAATAATATGTTTTATGAAGGTAAGGGTAAGAGATTATATAAGACTAGCAATGATAGTGAAATACTAGCGGAGTTTAAGGATGATTTAACAGCTTTTAACGCACAAAAAAAGAGTAGTGAAGATGGTAAAGGTGTTTTAAATTGTCAAATTTCAACACAGATTTTTAAACTTTTAGAATCTTGTAATATCAAAACACATTTTATTGAATCTATACACGATAAATATATGTTATGTAAAAGAGTGGATATTATACCTATTGAGGTAGTTGTGAGAAATGTAGCAACAGGTAGTCTTAGCAAAAGACTTGGCATTAAAGAATCACTCGTTATAAAAGATACCCCTCTTGGTAAATCTCTTGTAGAATTTTATTATAAAGATGATTCGCTAAATGATCCCATAATAACAGATTCCCATTGCTTATTAATGAATATAGCAAGTTCTAAAGAAATAGAGGTTTTAAAAGACTTAGCATTGCGTGTTAATGAGGTTTTGAAAGAGTATTTTGATAAGGCTAATTTAAAACTAATAGATTTTAAATTAGAATTTGGACGAGATTCAAATAATGACATATTGTTAGCAGATGAGATTAGCCCTGATAGTTGTAGGCTTTGGGATAAAGAAACAAATGAAAAAATGGATAAAGATATTTTTAGACAAAACCTTGGCAATGTTACGACAGCCTACAAAGAAGTTCTTTCGAGATTATCAAATATAAGCTAATTTATGATGTCATTTTAGCTGCAACATGTGAGATTTTTGTGAGATTTTTTAACTTTTTGTTTTTAATATCTTGCTTAATAACACTTAATGCCTGCTATATAAATAAGCAATTAGTTCCTCTTGCAGAAAGTAAAACAATAGGTTTTTTAAGCGATGGTAGTTTTGTGCTACAAGATCCGCCAAAAGGTAAAGCAAGGATCTATGTATATAGAGATAAGAGTCATGTAGGTTCGTATTTAGGTTATACATTGAGAATTGAATATCAACCAAAAACAGATAGTAAGGGGCGTCCAAGCTATGATAATTATCAAGATTCTTTAGGTTATATGGCTATTGGTAGGACTTTTGTTGCTGATGTTGATGCCGGGCATCCAATAGCGGTTATGGCTAAAACAGAAGCTACTTCATATATACTTTTTACACCTATGGAAGGCGATATTTATTGTATAAAGGGTAGCATGAAAAATGGATTTACTATGCCAAGACCTCATATTGTGTTTGTTGATAAAAATACATGTGAAGAAGCATGGATAGATTATTTCTCTAGTAGTAATGTAGAGTTTCAAAATAATTGGCGAAAAGTATATAATGAAAAAGGTGGTAGGATAAGAATTGATAAAAGCTCTATAGCAAAAGATGAAAAAGAGCAAAAAGCTGATGACAAAGCAATGAAAAAGTAGTTTAGATGTTGTTTGATATATTAATATTTCTTTTGGCGTATCATTTAGGTTATTTGGATTTATACTAAAAATAAATCACCATTATAATATTATGTGTTTATTTGATAAAAATTTATAAGATACCAATAAGCAACAAAAATTGGCAATCTATTGAATCGTTTATAACAAAAAAATGTATAGTAAATATAGGATTTATGGTTTGTATAATAATGTTTTAAGAAAATAGATTAATGTATTGTAAGGTTTTAAAACAGAGTTATGTTAAACTTTTCAAACTATCCAAATAGATGTTCTTATAACTTGATATTGTTTATACGGCATTCTTAAAGCATCTTTTGCTAAATTGCATTCAGTATTTGGTGTTTATAAAACACTTGTATATATTAAAATTTTAAATTTCAAAGTCATAAGCCTAATAAACTTAGATTTAATTTAAAATCTAGTTTAAAATATGTTTATTTAGTGCTATTACACAGGATATTGTAATGATTGATTATACAATTTTAACTATTAACTTCAAGAGTATATCATTGTTAAAATTTTTTCGCTATTTTTATTAAATTGCTCTTTTGTTAGCTCAAAGAAGTAATCTGTATTGTTCTCATTTATTATAGTAGCACCATATAGCATATGAAATCTAATAACTCTTTTATTTGATTTTTTTACACTAAAGCAATTTTTATGTAATCCTAAAACCTCATAAGCATATCTTTTTAGTAGATATTCCCCCTCTATTGATTGTTGCATGCTTGATTTATCATTCATAAGCCAAC
>JARHYT010000034.1 GCA_029264775.1 Helicobacter sp.
CGGTTTGGAAAAACCCTCTATTATTCACTGCACCAATATACCAAGGGCGTGTGGTTACATCATAACCAGCAGTATATTTACCACCACGAAGCCCATATCTTTTACCCGCCTTATCTAAATCACCATCAAACTCTACAACAGCACCACTTGGAAGCCCGACATAGCTAGATAATGTGCCTGTAGCATTTCTATGCATTTTTAATAGCTCACCAATTGCCTTAGTTGTTTGCTCTTCACTTTCAAACTCACTTGATGGTATTTCATTGATAGCCTTTACAAGTGCATCTAATGCAAAAGAATAACTATCATTGACATCTTTTACAATTAAATCAACAACTCTAAGCTCATCAGCTTGTGCTACCATTGTATCATCCATAGAAGTGCTTTTTTGCATATTCATGGATATCATACTTAAGATTATAATACCTAGAAGTATAACTATATTGGTAATAAGTGATACCTTTGTTTTTATATTTATTTTCATATTTACTCCCTACTAAAAATAAAATTTACTATATATATTAATAGTAAAAATAAATTTCATGTTATGGTGTATTATAACATAAAAATTAGCATAATTAATAAAATTATATGAAAATATAATCCAATAATTACCAAGATATTAAAGTTTTAATTCCTTAAAATCATTAAATATATAATATAAATGATAACAATAAACAACAAGTATTTATTATGATTTTTTAATATTTCAAGTTTCATAGAGATTTAATCTGAAAAGTAAGCTTTTTTCAAATAAAAAATATACAGAATATATAATTTTATTATTATAAAAAATATGAAAAATGAATGTTTATAATAACTTAGTATTGATATTAAAATATACCAAAAATAAAATCAAATAAAAGTCTAAAACAATCATATATATCACAATAACACTAGAATATTATATAAGCATATCCTATTCATTTACACAATAATAATTATATGTTGCCCTATTAAAGAATATAGGTATCTCAACAAACCTAAAACCTTAAATAATCTAATCTATCGTTATTTATGGAAAAAGGAATATAGAGATAGCATAAAGGATTTTTTCATTATAATCTTAATAGGATAGTTTCGCACCCAAACAACCTAGATACTCTACTATATAGCTAAATCAACTGCACACTTTTATATTATTTTATATATTTGTTTCGTTGGTTTATAATATTACTATCTCTCAATAAGAAGCACAAGTTTTAGTTGGCTTGTGCTTTATCTGCTGTTAAGAAGTAAGAGTTCTCTTGTAAAATTTTAATAAACTTATAGATTAAAATTTCTTGCTATTTACATCCTCCAATATCTTAGTAGCCACATTATCTACTGCAACACTACTCTCTTGTGAATGGTTTGCTATTGTTGCATTTTGTTGTGTAACAGATTCTAATTGCGATATTGCTTCATTTATTTGCCCGATACCTTGTGCTTATTTGAAATCTTGATAAAAACATGAAACACCTTTCCTTAAATATTTTGTAATAATATTGTGCATTGCCCCATATTAATAGAATTTTGCTTTATTATTTAATGTGTTATAGACATTTATTGCTTGTGGTTGGCAAAAACAATGGCTAAAGCCTATTGGGTATGAAAGAGATTTACATTTAATATTACAATATACAAGACTTTTAACAACGGAGCTATTTTACAAAAAAAATGATTGAAGCATTACGATGTTATAAAATTAGATAATGTAAAGTTTATGTTACTACAAACGACAAAAAACATTATATTTTAGTAATTTTTATTAAAAACAATTGTGCTTATTTTAACTATTATATAGAACAAAAACAATAAAAACACATATCTTATCGCACAAGTATCTTTAAATACTGGCATATATCCAACAAATAAACTTGCAAATTAATAACCTTATTGCATATTTATTGAATCAAACAATATAAATTATAAACTAAAGGTTACTTTAGCGTGATTTCTCTTATTATAATATTATCTTGCAGATAGACTAAATATCCGTTGATTTTAAGATCAACTTGCAAATCATTAATAAATTTCATATAAGTTTGCAATTGCTCTGTATGCTTTTGTAATAAAACATTATCAAATTTTTGTGTGCTTTTAAACTCCATTATATACAATGAATCATCATTTTTTATTATAGCGTCAATTCTTTTTATATTATTATTTTGTATAAATGACAATTCGCATTTTATATCATTTTTCTTTAATTCCTTTATGCTTGTCTTATCTTTTATTTTTAAGTCAAATATATTTTGTGCTTTTGTTAATATTTTTTTAATTTCTTTATCATCGATATAAAATCCATAATGTGATTTGATTATATCATATGGATTCTTTGCATTATATCCTAGCATAATCTCAAGGAATAAATGCAAACTCAATCCAATCACTTGTTTATGTAACATAGATATATTATTTTGATAGAAAGGCTCTATTTCTTCGTGTATAAATTCTTCTTGTTCCATTTTGCTAGATTTAATGTTATTTATTATAAGTGGCTTTTGGATTTCATGGTTTTTCTCGATAAGATTTCTTTGAATGTTATCTACATCGCCTTTAGAATCCTCTTGTGAAAGTTTTAGTGTTTCTGCAATGTCGCTTTTAGTATTAGCAAATATATAAAGACCACTTTTAGCCCTAGTGCATGCGACATATAGTATATTGCATTCTTGTTTTTTGTCGTTTTCTTCTTTTTTTGATAATAGTTTTTGTAAATTTTCATCTATGTATGTTTTTGTTTTTGAATTTGTTGTATTAATGCGTATTTCTTTTAAAAATATATTATCATAATCGTATAATATCTTATCTTGCCTGATTGCTGTTTTTGCATCGCGATCAATATATATCACATATTCAAATCCAAGCCCCTTAGAGCTATGCACGCTCATTACACTAACTGCTTCCTCCTGCATAACTATTGATTGTATATTAGATATAGATTCAAACAATTCATCAATATTTTTTATGTTTGGATTTTGACTTGCTATATCTAGTAATTCCATGCAATCTTGATTATAAAGCCTTAAATCTTCCATTACAAATTTTATAGATTTTGGGAGCGACAAATTTTTTGGTATTTTTATATCACGATTATTAAAATAACTTTCACCAATTAATTTATTAAACTTTTTTTGTGCAAATTTTAAATTATTTATTACATTATGCTTTTCTGTTGCCTTATTGTCTTTAGATTCTAAATTATTAGAATTTAGCTCATTTAACTTTTCTTTATAGTCATTTATTTTAAAGGCATAAAATATTGCCTGAATTGATTGTTGATTTATCAAATAATCGTTTTTATCAATATTGAATAAAATATTCGTTTTGGGGGCGACAAAGGATACAAAATCATGCAATGTCTTTCTTTTTCTTGCTAGTATTGCAATTTCTTTTGCCTGTATGTTATTTTCTATAAGTTTTTCTATTTGCTGTAATACCTGTGTATATATTTCCTCATAAATTTCTTGTTTTTCTTCTTTTTGATCAAATAAATTAATACTTACAAAACCACCATAATTTTTATTGTTTAAGCTATCTTGCTTTTCATAATTGTCTTTAAAAATTTCTTTAAATTTTTCATTTACAAAATCAACTATTGATTTTTTACTGCGATAATTATGGGATAATGTTTGATTATTTATTAATTTTTTAGTAGTTTCAAATACGCGAATATCTGCCCCCCTAAAAGCATACAAACTTTGTTTGTCATCACCAACGAAAAATAAACTTTTAAAATCATTAGTCCCCTTACCAGATAATATTTCATCAAAAAGCGGAAAAAAGATTCTATATTGGACTATATTTGTATCTTGATATTCATCAAATAAAATATGATTAATTTGAGAATCAAGCAAAAAATAAAAGTAATCGCTTTGGAATACATCTTGTATTCGCAGTGTATCTGTTGTTATTTCAAATACTTTTCTTTTTATAGAATCAAAACTTAGATTGTTATCTCTTAATTCTGCATGTTTAATACTTTGTTCATATATACACATTAGCTTATGTATGCCAGAGATTAACTCGCTCTCTTTGCACATATAATATATACTTCCAAGCTTACATATATAATCACAAAAATTCAAAATATCCTGTTTAAAGATTTCGTTTGATTCCATATATTTTTTAATATATGTATGTTCCTTTTTGATGATGAGAGGATTTGCTAGTATATCTATATCATTGCTTTCAAATTTTTTGCATAATTTTTGCAAATTTGCGTTTTCTTGTGTATTATCCCTTATATATCTGCTAAGTAATTTTGCTTGTTTATATATACATGATTCAATAAAATCTGATTTTAAGTCGCATTTTTTCAAATCTAAATCGTTTATTACGCCTATTGCATTTTTTAATATGTAGTCTTCATTCATACACCTATCAAAATCATCTTTTGTTTTAAATTCTATAGTCTTATCATATAGTGTTTCAAAAAGCATTTTTATATCAAGTGTGTTATTAAAATCAACTTGAATTCGTATGTTTAAGTTTTGAAGTAAAGATTGGAATATCTTATAATTTTCTTTATCATTATACATATATCTTAAAAAGCATTCAAACATATCATCATTCATTGTTGTTTCTCTTGTTTCAAAATCCCTTCTTATACCGAGAAAAAAAGCAAACTTACGCAATATTGAACCAAAAAACGAATCTATGGTACTAATTTTTTTATCTGAAGTTAAAAATTGTTTATACACAATATCTATATTATGCTTTACCACATCAGAATCTATGCCATAAGATTTATCTAGCTCTTTCATTATATCTAGTGCTAATGTTTCTTTGCGTTTTTCTGTAATGTATAGATGCAACACAGATAGGTTATTAGTAATTCTTTCTTTCATTTCATTTGCGGCTTTTTTAGTGAATGTTATAGCTAAGATTTCATTCGCCTTTACACCACCAAACAATAAAGCAATATAACGAATACATAACGCAAAAGTTTTGCCACTACCAGCTGAGGCATTTAAAAATACATTATCTATATTTCTTTGTTGCATTTAAAGTCCTTTTTAGCATAATTTTAGCAAAAATAATATAGAATCATAGTTTAATTCTAAAATTGTGTAATTTTTGGATTATTTTTTGCTAAGCTTAACAAAGGCTTATTGAGTTTTATATATTTTAGGTAATGCAATGAGAAATAAAAATCTGTTAAAAAGCACACTAATATGTAGTGTTTTGTCAATTTTAGAAGCTGCCACTCCAAAGCCATTTTCTGAATTAAATTCACCAAATATTCTCGATGCTTTTTGGAATAATGCTTCACATGAGGTATCTGCTTCTATATTTCACCAACAAGCTTTTGGAGATGATTTAACTTTCCTTGATGCGACATTTTTAGGTTATTATTCAACGGGTAGATATAATGGATTCAAGGCTGCTGCTGGTATGATACTTGCTGCCCCTATATTAGAATTTAGCAATGGAACTCACGAAACATACAAAGATGTTAAACAGGTATTTTTAATTAACACTGCTTATGCGGATTATATTTATCGGAATATAAGGGCAATTGCTGGACGATACAAGGCAAATGATGAATGGAATACATTTTATTCACAGGGATTTGAGGTTGATTATCGAATTCCACATAGCGTAAATACAATCAAGCTTTTAGCCTCTTATGGAAGTGCTTTGGTTACAAATGAATTTGTAACCCCATTTCGCTCAGATTTAAGTAGTTTTGGGTCATATTTACTTACTACAAATTTTGAATTACCTATGCATATTGATCTCAATCCATACATTTATGCAACTGGTTTTTTTACTGCATTTGGTATGAAAGCAAAAATGGCATATTATCTATCCAAAGAAATCAAGATGGAAACGAGTTTGCATGTATTGGGATATAGCAAGTATTATGCACATACATTTCCATCAAATGTTAATCATAAGTTTGAATTAGCTGCACATGCGGGTTTAGCTAATCAAGATTTATCTGGTATAGCGTGGGTAGAACAGAAACTAAAATATCTAGACTTATTAGAAGCAAAAGTTGGAGTAATAGGTGTTACTACAAGCGGTGCAGAATTAATTGATTATTATGGACAAACAACACCTTTTAAATATACTGTTGGTATGTTCTGGGGTGGTGCGATTACTGCCTATGGTAGTGTCGGATTCCATTGGGGGAGTCTTTTTGAATTAAAAGCTAGTGCTAGGGGCAGTTTTTTACCTATGGGAAGTATCACTAGTTTTGAGATAAAGGGTGAAACAGAGTTTCCTATATGGAGGCAAAGGAATAGGTATGGTCAATTGAAAACATATATGAAGGGAAGGGTTGGTGCAAGTCTTGTTGGGGTATATAATAATACGCCTGCAATAAATTTCTATGGCGGGAATAATTATACTTTGATTCGTGGTTTTGTAAGAGTATCTATTTAGTGAAATAAGCATAAGTTATATATAAGAAGATTTTTGTATATATTTACCAATTATTTATTGTGTAACATGTAATGTTATATAAGCCTATATGTAAAGGACTATATTTGAGTGAAATTATTTTAAAATGCAATAGTATAACAAAATCTTATGAGGGTATTTTAGCTCTCGATAATATTAGTTTTGAACTACAAAGGGGTGATATATTTGGACTTCTTGGCAGAAATGGTGGAGGTAAAACAACACTTATAAAAATTATAAATTCTATAATTTCAGATTATTTTGGCAATGTTGAGTTATTGGGCTATAATATAAGGGATAAAAAAAATATTATATTTTTTAGGGAACATATTGCATATTTGCCCGATAAAGAGTTTATGTATAACAATATGAATGCTTTGCAATGTGTAAAATTTTTTAAAGATTTTTTTAGAGATTTTAACGAAAGTAAAGCCTTAGAAATATTTAAAAAGCTTGATGTATCTACAAACCAACAAATTGCTACAATGTCAAAAGGACAGGCAGAGAAGCTTTCATTATCGCTTATACTTGCAAGAGATGCATATTTATACTTATTTGATGAACCATTAGCAGGTGCTGATGTTATTAGTCGCGACGAGATATTTAGGGTTATAAAGGAATATTGTAGCAATGGTGCAAGCATAATAGCAACGCATTTAATTTCAAGCGTTGAGTCCATACTCAATAAAGCTCTATTTTTAAATAAAAAATCTATGGCATTAGGCAGTAAGGAAGAATTGTTATATGGTTTCAATAGTTTAGAGGATAGCTTTAGATACTATGCAGCAGACAATACTATAAAACCATTAAAAGAAAGAGAGAAACAATCAACTCAAATCTTAGAATCTAATATACAAGAACAACATACGAACGATGAAAGGGATATTAATGAATAAATCAATATCAAAGATATTTTTAGATTCTATGAAAATATGTAAATATGAGTTTCTAAACTCAAGGGTATTATTAATCGTTTCGATAATACTAACATTGCTTAATTTGCTTGTATATATTGGAAAAAGTGGAAATAATATTACTTACGCATTGCTTATAATAATACAAGTATTTTCATTTGTTACATTTGCGATCGCCTATGTTCTTAGTGCTGCCATAAGTTTTTATCATGGTGTGTTTGGTAGGCATGCTTATCTCACGCATTCCCTACCTATTGATCTAGATTCTATGATTGTGTCCAAAATTTTTGTTTTTATGTTGTGGGCGTTAGTTGGTTTTATAGAGTTTGGGCTTTTTGTGTTTGCACTTTCAAGCGGGTATGATTTAATAGAGCAAGAATTAATGAATATATATAATATAAAATATTATGTGCTAGCGCTGTGTAATGTCTTATCAGAGTTAATATATATTTTTATGATAGTGGCAATTATTCATAGAAAAAAAACGCATACTCTATTTTTTGGTTTTGTTACATACTTTGGCATTAAGGTTGTTTTATTAATATTGGTAGCCTCGATATTAGCTATAATGGATGATACTATACAAACAGAGCATGCTACTATGGTGAGCTACTGCTTTACAACGCTTTGTATAATAGTATATTACTATGTGTGTAGATATATAATTAAGAATAAATTATCACTATAAAAGAGTAAGTATGAAAGAACTAAATGAGATAGATTCTAAAAATAATATACAGACAAAACAATATAATTACAATAAACCTACAATTAGCAAAAAAATATTAAATATAGTAGGTAGGACAAACGCACAATATAAGCTTATAAAAGAGGGTGATAAAATTTTATTAGGGCTTAGCGGGGGTAAAGATTCTATGTTGCTTGCAACAATATTTGCACATATGAAACAACATGCACCATTCAAATTTGATTTTTTAGCAATGACAATTGACTATGGTAGAGGTGGCGAATATGATTACATATTTGAGTATTGTAAGAATCTAAATATACCATATGAGCTTAATAGAACACAAATTTTTAAAATACTAGAAGATCACAAAAAAGAAGGAACAATATATTGCTCTTTTTGCTCTCGCATGAGAAGAGGCGAGCTATATAGCATGGCTTTAAAAGGAGGGTTTAATAAAATTGCACTAGCACATCATTTAGACGATGCAGCAGAAAGCTTTATGATGAATCTAACTTATAATGGATCTTTGCGTTCCATGCCACCATATTATAAAGCACAAAATGGGCTTGGTGTGATACGCCCGTTGATATTTGTGCGTGAAAGACAAATAATTGATTTTATATCAAGTAATAATATATATATTGCGCCTGATTGTAATTGCCCCATTAATTGGCTACCAGAGGACAAAAGACCAAAAGCTAGAGCAAACAATAAAAGATTATTAAAAGAATTAGAATCTAATAACCCAAATTTATTTAAATCTCTGAAAAATGCCTTTAGCAATATTCACACAAATAGTTTTTGTGATGAACGATTCATTGATAAAGAATAGCTGTTATATTTTCTAATCGCTAAACTCTGTGGTTATGTGAATGCGATATTATAAGCTACTAAATATAAGCTAGGTTGGCAAAATATATAATAATGAAATCGTTCTGTTGTAAAACAACATAATAATTTTATTATTGAATTGGGATGTGCTAGCTTGTAACATTTTATTCATAAAATTACATTATTTAATTTTATAATACTATAAAACCTAATTTTTTGTTTTTACTTGACTTGTTTTTTTTTTTTTTGTAAGATATTACTTGTTATAAAAGACAATAAATAATGTCGTAAAAGGAGAATTTATGCCAAAAAAAGAAAAATCTTTAGAAGAAAAACATAGAGAAAATGCAATAAGGAAAAATGCGGAGCTTCTAGATTTATATGTAAGTAAGCAAGAGGTTTTTATGGATATACAGGCTATAGCGATGAAAGAAAATATAACTAATGAATTAACACTTCACCTACCATATGTGCCTTATGAGTTTGAAGATTCGACTATAAAATTTATGGTTGTAGGACAAGAGACTAATGGTTGGAGTTTTACGCTAGATAAGATACAAGATGATTTCAAAAAATCAATAGAATCTGCTATGCAATGCACAGAAAAATTCCAATCAAAGCCTAAATATAATAATTCACCTTTTTGGAGTTTTATTTATAAGTATATTTATATGGCAGTATCAATTCAACAACTTACTAGCTCTCGCAAAAAGTCTGGTGTTGTGTGGAGTAACCTAAACAAAATTGCATATAATGATAATGTAGATAATAAAGAACCAAAATCACCATTACCTAAAGAGATACAATCACAAATTGATACTAATCTTAACACTCTGTTGTTAGAAGAGATTAAAATCATACAACCAGATATTATAATATTTCTAAGTGGTCTTACTTATGATGAGCAAATTCTATTGCAATTGCAAGGCGCTATATTCAAAAAAGTAAAAGACTTTAAATTAAAAGAGTTAGCAGCAATAGAGCATAATGATTTACCAACAATTAGCATGATACGAACATATCATCCTAACTATATACTTAGAAGTGGGAAAAATAATGATGAATTTATAAAAAGATTTGTTGCACATATTGAGAAGTTAGAGACAGAAATCCTAGTAGCAGAATTGAAAGGCGCGGAGTGTGAAGCAGCGCCGCAATTGGTTGAAGCACTACAAGAACTGGGAAAAATTGTGAAGAATTTATAAAAATATTTGTTGCACATATTGTGAAGTCAGCATTACATTTCATTGAAATGGAACTCAAAGGCACAGAGAATGAATCGGTGTTGCATTTAATTAAAATAGGATTCAAAGATACACTGCTTAACATGAAAAATGACAATAAAATAGATTCTGAGCAGTATGAAATACTGAAAGATATTGGAATGTCTAAAAAACATAAAGGATAATATGGAATTAAACATAATAACAGAAATAACAAAGGCATTTCTATATAAAATTCCACAAAATTAATTATGAAAACCAATCGCATATAGGATCATAGTCTTATGTCTATAATATTAGTTAAATCTAAAAATGCGATTATATAACCATCTATTTGTTAATCATTAGTTTTATTGTTTTCTACCATTTTCTCTCTCCTCTTTACATTTTTTAGTATCGCATTTATTAAATGGCATTATACATATAATACTAAAATTTATAATATGTCAAAAAACAATGCTTACGATAATGGTAATCCACCACTGCATTGATGGAAGCACAAGCCACACAAGCAATACGCAAAATAAATTACCAAAAACAATATCTTTAGGCAAAAATGATGTTAGCATATAAATTGTTGTTTAGTTGATATTGAGTTTTGCAGTTTTGACATACGATACTAAAATTGTTATGCCCTGATAATTCATATAGATTCCAAATGCTCTGTAATTTTTTGATTTTATGCCCACATGCTTCGCATTTTTTATAAAGCAACATTTGATAATCTCCTTAAACTGCTAATTTGTATTGTAGCATAAATCTTGCATTAATCAAATGCAATGCCTCTGTATCTCTATAATTTAGCTTGTCATCTAAGTTATGCCAAGCTTTATACCCAAATACGATACAACAAGTTGTAGGCTCATAAAATTGTTGCCACATACTACATGGCTAGCATATTGGGGGTTGGGTAATCACAAGCAATGAACGGGCTATGTTTGATTATTACCTAAATACCAAAAACACAAATAAAGATGATATTTAAGTAAGTTTTTATTGTAGTTATACTCTTGAGATTATATTGCGGGTATTAGTGCTAGATATACATTGATTAAAGTAATAATAGAACAATTAAAACTATAGAATCTATGGAGCATGAGCTTTCAGATAATAAAATTGCAAGTTAGAGCGAGTATTTCTTTGGGGGGATAAAAATTGGGATAAAAAGCTAATATCTTTTTGCTAGATTTGTTGGTTTTAGAGTGGAGGCATGGGTGCATAAATGTGATTTCTATTGGCTCTATTTTCTTGTGAAGCTCTTATTAATATTGCTTGACTTTATATACCAAAAACTCCATTTCACTGCTTGATTTTTAGAAATTGAAAACAATAAACTTGCTTCATCAAACTTTGCAAGAGAATTAAAGCAATCAGTTAGCAATCTAACCAAAAGCTCAAATACACAAGCATTACTTCATCTATGCAAAATGTAAGCTGTATAACAGGCGAAGTAAATCAAAGTGGAAATGTTAAGAATTTATAAGCAATATTGCATGTGTACTTTTCACTATACCGCTTTTAGCAGCATTATGTAGCGTATTTATGGTTTTTCATAGATAACCTATTGTATTCACAACGATAGTTTATCGTTTAAGGTTTTATAAGATAAGATATAATTGCGAAAAATTTTTATTCAAGGTTATTAATGAGAACAATACAAATTGATATTAATGGGCAAACAGAAACTTATATTCTTGATAAATATGCTACTTTGAGTGATTGTTCAGTTATGCAAAGGATAGGCGGTAGTGTTTTATTGTGTAGTATTTGCGTAGATTATGAAAATCCAACAAATGAGGATTTTTTGCCATTAAGTGTGCAATACATAGAGAAAATGTATTCAATAGGTAAAATACCTCAAGGTTTCATAAAAAAAGAGGGCAAACCAAGCGAAAACGAAATTCTAACTTCTCGTTTAATTGATAGAAGTTTGCGTCCCCTTTTTCCAAAGACTTTTCCTTATTCTGTTCAAGTTACAATATTAGTTATGAGTTATGATGGCAAGACTGATGTGTGTAGAGACGCACTAAATTTATCTAGTATATGTCTATTTTTATCAAGTGTTCCCATAATAAATAAGCAAATATTAAATGGCGTTAGAATCATATGCAATAATGGAGAATTAAAGAGATGTAATAGCATAAAAGACATTGATGATTCTAGTTTAGATTTATTTGTAAGTGGTATAGACAATGAAGTAAGTATGATAGAGATGCAGGCTTTAAAAACTAGTCGAAATGATTTTAATCATGATGATAAAGATAATCAAGATTCTACAATAGAGCGAGCAAATGAAATATCTAAGGAGAAATTGATAGAAGCAATATCACTTGCGAGAAATTATATACATAGTAACTCATCATGCTATACAACGCATTTTGAATCTTTTGCAAAGCAAAAAAGTGATTTTAAACCAGATTTTAACATACACGAAATGCTAAAAAATACTTTACAAATACAATATGGAGAAACTATTAAATCATGCCTACAAAGCATGTCAAAAACTGAGAGGCACACGCAAATACAAGCTTTAATACAAGAGATTGCAAAGGAACAAAATATAGAGCTATCTCTAATAACACGCCATATATATGAAATCAAAAAAGATATTATGCGTTCAATGATTTTAAATGATAAGATAAGGGCTGATGGCAGGATTCCAACACAAATTAGAGATATTGATATAGAATCTAATTTGCTACCATATGTTCATGGTAGTGCATGTTTTACACGAGGACAAACACAAAGCCTAGTTACTTGCACACTTGGTAATCAAAATGATGCACAAACACAAGAGGGTATAATACCGCAACCAAAAAGTAAAGTTATATTTCACTATAATTTTCCACCTTTTAGTGTTGGAGAAGCTTTTCCCATTGGAGCTAGTTCAAGACGAGAATTAGGGCATGGCAACCTTGCATTAAAAGCAATAGAATCAAATATAGTAAGCAATCCGCATACAATAAGACTTGTATCAGAAATATTACAATCAAATGGTTCTAGCTCTATGGCTAGTGTGTGCGGTGCTACTTTAGCAATGCTTGGTGCAGGCATAGAAATGCATAATATGGTGGCAGGTATTGCCATGGGGTTAATATATGAAAGTGAAGATAACTTTGTAGTGCTTAGCGATATTATGGGATTAGAGGATTTTGATGGAGATATGGATTTTAAGATAGCAGGTAATGAGCATGGATTTAGCGCATTGCAACTTGATATTAAGATTAATGGTCTTTCAGAAAAAGTATTAAATGAGAGTTTGTCTCAAGCACAGGAAGGATTAAATCATATATTATCATTGATGCGTAAAGTAGAAATTGTGCCAAATTATGATTTATTACCACAAAAAGAAAGTTTTTGTGTCCCAAATGGTAGTATTGCAGATATAATAGGGCAAGGTGGCAAAACAATAAGAAATATTACATCAAAGTTTGGCGTTAGTATAGATATTGATAAAGATAACAATATTGTGAGTGTAACAGCAAACAATAAAGATTGCATAGTGAATGCAAAAGAATATATACTAGGCATTATAAAAAAGAAGGAAAAAAGGGAGTTGCCATATAAACAAGATGAGGTATATCAAGGTGTTGTTAAAAAGTTTCTTGATATTGGAGTCTTTGTAGAATTACCACAAGGTGGAAACGGATTGCTAAAGGGTATGAATGCTGATAGCGGGTTAGAGGTTGGCAAACAAATACAAGTTAAAATAATATCTTTAAATAATGGCAAAATAGATTTAGATTTAGTCGATGTATCTTAGTGTTAGATATGTAATTTTAGATTCTACACTTAGCCAAATACTATTACAATTTTTAGCAATTCAAATCTAGCATTTGTATCCTTAGCGTTGAAATGAAGCTGAAAACCATGATAAATATTATTTGTGCAAAATACATTGTAATGCAATATTATTAAAGATCAAACCTTAGAATTAAATAAAAATAGATTCTAAAGTTACGCAATAAACATATAATCTATTTTGTCGGCATAAGATACAATATATTTATTTCTCTTTTGCTAAAAAGACGCATAGGCATTCCCCACCAACCAACACCCCTGCTAACATAAACTTGAGTTTCTTTAAGATTGTGTTTCCATACATTTAAACCAGATAAAAAAGGTTGTTCTAATAACACTAAAAATTGAAATGGGAATAATTGCCCTCCATGTGTATGTCCGCTTATTATTAGCTCTATATTTTCACCATTTAGACTTTTAACTATTTTTGGTTGATGAGATAGCAATATAGTAGGGTATTTCTTATCAACATAGCTAAGTGTCTTTTCCAAATTTGGGGACAATACACTTTGTTTGAATTTTTTCATATTACCTGCTAAGTCTGCAACCCCTGCTATATTCAAACCAAGATTTCTTAAAACCATTGTTTGATTAATCAATGTTGTAATGCCTAGATTATTTAACGCTTGTATTATTGTGTAAGTATCATAGTAATATTCATGATTGCCTAGTACATAATAGATTCCATACTTTGCTTTTAGATTTTTAAGCTCTAATACAGAATCTTCTACTATACTATAATAATTATCCACTATGTCACCACCCAACAATATAATATCAGGTTGAGTTAGATTTGTTTGTGTAACTATTTTTGAAATCTCTTCTTTATTCATTAACACATCTATATGCATATCTGTTAGCAATGCGATTTTAAGTGGTTTTTGCAAACCTTTTATCTCTATATGTTCCTCTACTATTTTTGGCTCTTTTGAATTTATGTAAAAACTAAGGATGCAAAGTAAAATAATAGTACCCCAAGCAACAAAAATAATTGATACTTGTAATCTATCAAGGACAAACGCACCAAATCCAAGCCTTATGCAAATTGTGAATAAGAACACAATGAAAGCCACATTGCAACTTATCCAAAATATCCCAAGCGCACTAGATAAAAATGTGTATAATGTAGAATCTATATGTGTATGATATAGCTTTAAAAATACAATAATACATAAGAAATTAGCAAATATTATAAACTTACCAAAATGTTTAATTATAGGATTTGTAGATACATTTTTAAATAAAACATAATAAATAAAAATATGCAATAAAGCAAGCATTATAAAAAACATAATGCGAATACCAATAGACACATATACCCCTTTAATGATAAAACTTTGCTATAATTCTAGCATTTTTTATAAGGAAATTATATGAAATTAAAGAGTGTTTTATTTGTTTGTTTGGGAAATATTTGCAGATCGCCACTTGCTGAAGGAATAGCAAGAGATTTAAACACTAAGAATGAATGGGGAATAAAAATAGATTCATGTGGCACAAGTTCGTTACATAGAGGGGAGCCACCTCATATAAAATCTATAAAAATAGCAAAAGACAATAATATAGATATATCAAAACAACAATCTCGCCCTATTAATGTATATTCTGATGTGGAATTTGATATTATCGTAGCTATGGATTCACAAAATAAAAAAGATATTTTGTCTCTTGGATTCCCTGCTGAAAAGGTTTTTAAATTAGGTGAATTTGGTGATGGACAAGATGTGCCAGATCCATATTTCTATCCCAGTGATGAAGGTTTTAAGGAGGTATATTTATTGATAGAATCTCTGTTGCATAAAATGTTTAAATCCTATGGATTCAATATTAAAGAATAATATATTTAGAATCTTAAGTATTTATATTTTAAACACTATGATGCAATTATTGTACTAAATTGGCTATCTTTAAAATTATTAAATTGGCATTTGTATTGAGTTTGTTAAGTTTTATAAATTCAATCATTAAATACTTTAGCAATACTTAAGTATTATTAGAATCTAAATACATTACAAAAGAAATAGATATTGTATAAATATTATGTAATAAATGTTTTTACATTAAGTATTTGTAGCAAATATACTACAATGTTAGTAAAAAGGCAAAAAGAGCATCTATCTCCTCATTATTAAGTTTCAATGGCTTTATTAATTCTGTTTTGTGTGTAATATCGTTTTGCGTAGGAAATCCAGCGTTATACATATTTATCACTCCAAGTAAATCCGGAAAGATTCCATTATGCATATATGGGGCACTTTTAGATATAGCAATCAAAGATGGTGTTTTGAAAGCCCCCATATCCTCTTTATTTTTTGTAACCTCATAGTATCCTAAATCTTGCAATTTTCTACCATAAAAACTTAATCCTAAATTATGAAATTTTCCATCACTCAAAGCTACCCCATAATGGCAGTTCATACACCTACCTTTTGTGCGAAATATATGCAATCCATAAATTTCTTTGTCGCTTAACGCACTATAATCCCCATTTAGAAATCTATTAAATTTTGTATTTTTTGGAACTAAACTTCTTTCATAGCTTGCAATAGCTTTTGCTATATTTTGTTTTGTAATAAGTTTTTTTGCATAATTCATATATTCAAGTGATAATTTATTTTGTAAAAAATCCATACTTTCATCTCTCATATCAAGCGTAATAAGCTTTGCTATAAATGATTTATATGTATCTTTTGCATTTAAAACTTCAGAATCTTTTGTAATGTTTAAATACCAATGATAAATGCCTTTTTTGTGCTCTTCATCACCAAATGCAAGGATAAATAATGGGTGATAAAAAGTAGTGTTACTAACAAATTTTTGCATATTATCTAATTCATGTGCCATTTCTATAGGATTTACTATTGGCATTAATGCCTGTTTCTCTAAACTATCTGCTCTGCCATCCCAAAATAATTTTTCAAAAAAGCCACTCATCATTATATTTGGTGCATTCCTCGTCCCCCTTTGTCTGTTATGCCCAAAACTTGTTTTTATACCATCACCAAATGCTAATTCCTTATTATGACAATTAGCGCAAGAAATCTGTCCAGATTTTGATAAATTTGGCTCATTAAAAAGTTTTTTGCCTAGTAAGCTTTTTTCTTTTGTAAATGGATTATGCGATGGAGAAGGTGCTATATCTGGTAGAGGTTGCATTTCCTCATAATACACGCCATAATCAATTGTTGGTTGTTCCCAATCACGAATATCTTTTGCATACTTGATTCTATATTCTGCATACACATTTGCATCATCTTGATTTAAAACTTTTTCGTCTGCAAATAAACTTAAAGAAAATATTGTAAAAAAAAGTGGAACACAAATATATAAAATTGATTTAACAAATTTCTTTTTCATAATGCAAACATTGCCTTTCTAATTTTATAATTTTGTATTAAACCTAAGTAAGATTTATAGACATAAGGATAAAAATTGAAAGGCTTAAGTATATCGCAAAAAGCTATAAAATACTTAAAAAACAATAAAAATTTACTTGCTTTTTCTGGTGGAACTGATTCGGCTGCTCTATTTTTCGTCCTTCAAGATTATAATATAGATTTTGATATAGCAATAATTGATTATTGCTTAAGGGAACAAAGCAAAGAAGAAGTTGAGTATGCACAAAAACTAGGTAATAAATATAACAAACAATGCCATATATTAGTAGCAGATATAATAAAATCAAATTTTGAGGCAAATGCTAGAACGATTCGTTATGATTTTTTTCACTCCTTAATATTACAATATAACTATAAAAATCTTATAACAGCACATCATTTTGATGATAGGCTTGAATGGTTTTTTATGAGATTAGCAGATGGTGCGGGTATAAATACACTTCTAGGATTTAGAGAAATTACACAAAGAGTGTTGCGAAACAAACAATACCATATTATAAGACCTCTAATTAATTATACAAAAAAAGAAATTTTACAATATAATCATACAAATCAAATACACTATTTTATTGATGAAAGCAATAAGGATTCTAAATACTTACGCAATTTTTTTAGAGAAAATATTGTTGGCTTAATGAGTGATCAATTTGCAAATGGGATAAAAAGAAGTTTTGAATTTTTGAATATAGAGTATGAAATTTTATATAAAGAAGTCATGGTTTGCGTAGATTATAATCTATATTGCTTTAAAAATATAGCAAATGATATTCATATTATTGACATGCTAACAAAACAACTTGGATACATCATGAGTGTAGGACAAAAATGTGAATTAAAAGAGGTTTTAAATAAGAATGGAGAATGTATAATGGGAGGTAAAATAGTAATTGCAAAAAATGCTAATTTAACATTTGTAGGTATTAACATAGCTTGTATTTTAGAATATTATATCAAACAAAAGAATGCGGATAAAAATAATTTCCAATCATTTAATAATATATTTATACCTTCAAGTAAGGATTTTTTAGAGTATATTCAGATTATACAAACAAGCAATAAGACGCAATACAGGCTAAAGATTCCAAAACAACAACGAGATACATACAGAATACAAAATATTCCTAAAAAAATACGCCCTCTTATGTATATAAATTCATTAAAAATATGGGAAACACATAGATAAAAAATTCCTATATAGTATAAAGCATGAATACATGGTATTTTACAGAATCTACTACTATCATGGCAATGTGAAATATATTACACAATTTATAGTGTAAAAGACAAAAGCGCAAATATTAAGTAGTATATATGCTATTTTAAACCTTATAGACAAAAGGCTAATGATTATATATGGTATTAAAAACCAAATAGGAGTATAATATTCAGACAATAAAAAATGATGATTAACAACAGATTCTATAATGGTATCAAATATATATCCATAGCCTAGTAAATGAATAATTATTAACAAGGGGAAAAGTATAGTAAAACAAATGCTTAATGGTATTGATATAAGCTGATATATTGAAAAATAGGGGAAAAAATAATGTGCTATAGGAATCATTTGTAAAAATATTATGCAGTTAAATAGCACAATATTAATTAGTAATTGTTTGATTCTGCATTGTGATATAATGTCAAAATATCTTATAAATAAAAATATGTAAAATACTCCGCTGATAGATAGAATAAATCCAATATGAAACAATAAACTAACATTAAACGCAAGGGCAATCAGAGTACATAAGATTAAATTAAAAAAATTAAAAATGCGTACGCCTAAATAAAGCATTATATACCCCACGCAAGCCATTATAAATGCACGAAAAAAACTAGGTTCAAAATCAATTAAAGTTAGATAGCAATAAGCAAAAATAAGCCCCAATAGCCCTAAGTCATACATAGCATTTCTATAGCAAAAATATTTGTGTAATAAAAAATAAATAGGAGAAACAAAAGCATAAAACATAAACAATAATATAGTAAGGTGAAAGCCACTAATAGCTATTAAGTGTGATAATCCAAGACTATTAGCAACATGTCTAAGGGATTTATCAAGATGTGTAGCAAGAAATAATGCACTATATAGGTTTGTGGCTAGTTTGCTTTCATGCTGGTTTGATATAAATTGAATAAAGGCATGTTTATTGCTATCTATAGGCAAAAGTGAGAAGGTGGAATTATAGATATTACAGCTTTTCAAAAATTGAAAAAATGTGCATTTATATATTTTGCCATACACACGCACCTTTTTGCCTATGATATTTTTGAATTTACCCTTATAGTTACCATAAAGTATATTGCCCTTTGTATCTTGAAATTTAAATCTTTCACTATTTTTGTTCTTTGTGTAATGAAATTTTACCATCGCTTCAAACTCTATTCCACTTTTCAATTCTAAAAATGTATTGTATTTATTAAATACATTTACGCAACATAGTAAGAGCAGTAGAGATATAATAATTATATAATGTTTTATTGGTATATCTATTGCAAAAAAATCATTCTTTTTTTGTCTAATATCAATATAATAGTATTGCTTTGTCTTCAAAATAAGATTTTTTAAAAATATCGTGGTATCTCTGAGCATGGAATCAAGCAAAACCTAATATGTAGATTTTAGAAATTAACGCAATAAATTTAGTATCACCATGTATAAGATACATTTACACCATAGAATCCACCAAAATTATCAGCATTGATTTGTGGCGTTATTATAAATCTTGTTTGTGGTTTATATTTAGTAGTAAATAGGTACGCATATCCCCATGCTATAGCACTTCCTACAATTACTTGTAATATTGTATGTTTTCTAGCATTAACCCTTGATGCCGCAGTTATTATACCTAAACCAATAAGGGGTAGGGCTGGTTTCCAACCATACCTATAATATACAAAACCTGCTGCACTAAATGCCCCTCCTGCATGCCCACTTGGCATACCATGCCAATCATCACAACAAGGTCTTTTTGTAAATGGTAAATCAATCCCATTGGTATGTGCATAATTAAAACCTTTTTTTATTATTTCAATAGTACCTTGTGTGGCAAGAGAACCAGCTGCAAGTTGCCATGCACCCTCGTAATCACGCATGCCAATACTGATAATTAATACACCAAATGGAGCTAGTGTTAAAACATCGCCTAATCTTTCAAAGCCATCTCTAGCTTGAATCTGATGGGTAAATAATATAGCTAATGGCATATATATATATATTATTGTGGTTCTAATCTTATATAACATAATTATCCTAGTTACTTGCCTTTACTTTCTTAGCGCTCTTACATGCTAAATCTTGTTGCATTACTGCCTTATCAAGCGTTGTTACAAATAATGAATTACTGCATTTAATATTATATCCTTTTAGTAACCCATAAAACTCATTGTATGAATTAATAATTCCTTGATTAAAGGAATAATGCTTTAGTTCCCTTAATTCATAAATAGCATTTTTATTAGAATCCATGTTATCATATATTTTTTGTATAGCATGTTTAATTCCCTCAATATCTGTTACATGCGAGAATACCTTGGTATAGGTTAATATAAATTGTTCTTTATTTTGTGTGTTTTGGAATCTACTTCCATAAAATTCTTTATAAGGGGTATTTGTGAATGGCTTTAAAGTATAACCAGCATAATCCATATCACACGGATACCGCCTTGTTTTTAACAAATCTTGTAATTTCGCTTCTTGCTTTTTATTAAAAGCACATATGAATGTAATTGTCCTATTTGGCAATTTGATGTCTGGTTTTGAATCTATAAGTTCTTGTAAATTATTGAGTGCATTAGCAAAAGTTTTTTTATTTGGTAAATATTGAATAATTTCGTTTAATTCTTCCATAAACATCTTCTGATTTGAAACATGTGAATACTTTAAAGCATAACTTTTTGAACTTTTAAAAGTATCTTGCATGGTTTGTACGCAAGCAGACAATAAAAACGCTACAGATGAAAATAAAAAAATCTTTACTGCGACAATATACTTCATAATCGTAATCCTAAATTTCATTTACCCTTAGTTAATAAGGCATAAGACTATTAATGCTAATTGCTATGTCGCTATCACACCTATTGTACATGATTGAAGTAATGATGCAACAAGGCTTTCAATGGTTTAACACACAAATACAACAAATAAAAACAACCACAAGGAGCAGCAACAATAGAATCTTGCGACTAAGCAAACATAGTTATGTAATACATATTCAAATATGCTATGAACTAGAATGCTAAGATAGTAATATTATTAATGTTCGCTTGCACATTCTTCTTTTGAAACTGATTGTTTTGAATCCTTTGATTTCAATGATGAAATTAAAGATTTATCTATTTTAGACTTGCATGAAGAATCCTCTAAAACAATAGCATCACCCTGTATTTGTGCACCCTTTTGATTACTTTTTGTATCTTTATGAACATGATTATGACTAGTAGAATCATGGGGTGATGCATTAAGCATACTAACACAGCTAACAACTAAAAAACAATTTATAAAAAATTTCATATAAACTCCTTTAAGATAAATTTATATATAAGAATCACATATTTTTACCACAAGACCAGCAAAATATATTTCATTTTCAATACAAGAAACACGAAGCTTTTCTTTACTAGGTGGAATCAATATACATTCTTTGTCAAAATCTCCAAAACTCACATAAACAGCTCCAGCTCCAGTGCCACATGCTTGAGTAATGCCTTCAATACCACGCTCAAAGGTTACATAATGAATATTGTCATTTTCCTTAAATGCTACATTAACATTTGCATTATATTTTCGCCTCATGTAGGATAGAAATTCTAAATCATTAGAAATTGTCATATATTCTTTCATTGAATTAGCACAATAGACTAGGTGCGGAATCCTCATTATTATATGCTCAAATTCATATACTTTCCCGCCCCTATTTTCTACTACATTGCCTTCTAGCGTGTAATTACCCATATTGCTTTGGACAAAACCTTTATTAGCATTCATTTGTTCTTGAATGTTTATGCTTATCACACCTGCACCAGTTAGAAAACTATGTCTCTTGGATGCTAAATTATTATGGAATGCATACAAACCTACAGCACGACTAGCGTTACCACACATACTTGCTATACTGCCATCAGAATTATAAAATTCCCATTTATATGCCATCTCATATGTGCTAACAAATTCTTTTCTGTCGCAAACATAAGGCAACAACACAACTAATCCATCAGCTCCTATGCCATAGAATCTGTTGCATAACTCTACCGCCATGCTTGACCTATCTTCTTCTCTAAAGCTATGAAAAATTAAAAAATCATTGCCACTAGCACAATACTTGCTAACCACCATGAGCTACTCCATTACTCAAATAGACAAATCCATGTAACACACGACATACGCTACAACACTCTAAATTCTTTTATTCACAATACACTTATGTCCTACATTATATTTAAATTTTATTAACTTTGCGAAAGTTTATTGATTTTTGGCGTAATATTAGAAAAATATGTTTTATAATTTTACTTCTTATGTAAATTTGATATGTTTGAGAGGCAAAAACAATGAATGGCAAGGATAATCCACCTTGGAATATAGAAACTATATCTACAAATGAAATTGATATGAATAATCTGTATATTCCCTCTGGCAATATTTTTGACATGCAAATAGATACTAAATCTAATCAACATGAAAGCATGCAAGAAGCTACTACAATAATACAAAATTCTATTAACATAAACCAAACACAATTAGCACAAAAGGATAATACTATAAAACAAAATAGCACAGAATCTATAACGCTAGCTTTGAAATATCGCCCAAAGACATTTTCAGAATTAATCGGACAAAGTAGTGTGGCAAAAACTTTATGTCTAGCACTAGATAGCAAAAAGATTGCTAATGCTTATCTTTTTAGTGGGCTTAGGGGAAGCGGCAAAACCTCATCTGCTAGAATCTTAGCTAGGTGCTTACAATGCGAAAAGGATATTACCTCTAGTCCATGCGGAATATGTATAAATTGCAAGGCTGCATTAAATAACTCTCACATGGATATTATAGAGCTTGATGGTGCAAGCAACAGAAAAATAGATGATATAAGGGATATTATAGAACAAACTAAATATAAACCAACTATGGGTAGATTTAAAGTATTTATAATAGATGAAGTGCATATGC
>JARHYT010000062.1 GCA_029264775.1 Helicobacter sp.
TATTTTAACAATAAAGTAAGAATTAAATTATATGCTTATATCTATACCCCTTATTTTAGATTCTATATCTATGCTTTTGTGTAGAGTTTGTATAATTATTTGAAAATGATTAAAATCTATTTCTTCATTCTTATGGCTTTTTAGGTATTTCTCTAATACTATGTATCCACCTATTTTATATTCAAATACGCTAGATTCTATATTGCTAAAATAAAGAGATTTGTTTATAAAAAGCTCTTTAGATTCTTTATTATAAGCTATTTTTTCTATTATTAGATTTTTATCTTTGCTATCTTTATATAATGGCTCACCAATATTAGAATCTATGATACTTGATACAAGTGTGTAAGTATTTCTAAATTTTATTTGAAATATAAATTGATGAATATAGGGCTTTGGATATATGATTGTTTTTTCTGTTGAATCTTGAGATTTTGTATTGTTTATAATTAATGCTATTTGGTTGCTATCCCTAGAGATGAAATAATCAGTTTTTATTTTTTTATTGATGCTACTACAAAAAGATTCTACACACATATTTTTTAAAGCATTTTTTATTTACTTAATATAATAATCTTGTATATATTGTGGCAAAGGGCGAGTATAAATAATGCTTTTTTAGACATTTTACATAATTTCTCATATTCCTTAATACTCACTATCTCACTTTTTTGGTATAAAAGCACGATAGCTTGTAGGATAATATATTGAGCAACCACTTGCTAAAAATATAGCTAAGATTGTAAATATTCCTAGAATCCAATATGCCATTTTCTTTATCCTTTACAAGAACACAATAATGATAAAGAAAGTAGGGGGCACCTGATTTTTTGATTACAAAAGATTCTTTAATGCTAGGATATATAGAAACCAAATGAATTAATATTAATTTAGATTTTGTTTTGCAAATAGGTTTAGCACAATATGCAATTTATTGTGTTTATTTGCCTACATTTAAAATATTCTAATAATCTTTCAATATTGTGAATCTTCTACACATTTTTTACAAATCTCATGCGTTTTGTAGGCAGCTTTTTTGTGTATTTCTCTTAATTTACAAATATCTGTATGATTCCAAAAAGACTCTAATGTTATATTATTGTTTTTATTGTATTCTTCAAAAAAATTACCCAGTGGCATTTCGTCTCCATAAAAAGTGCAACAAGGCAATACATTTCCTTCGGCTGTGATAACTAATAGTTTATTGGGAAAGGCACAACGAAATTTATCTATTCTGGTAGTTGTACGACTTTTTAGGTCTTTTGAACTTTTTGGTGCTTTTATCATTTCTTGCACACCAATCATATCAACTCTATCTTTCCAAAATTTTACAAAACTTTCAAGCTCATGTTCATTTATCTCTGTTCTAACAAAATTTACCCTTATAAGAGGTGTTATACTGCCCATTTGCTCTTTGATTTTAATTAGATTTAAGATATTTTGTTTAACTTTATTATAATTACCTCCCGGACGCATTTGTTTATAAATGGATTCCGAAAAAGAATCAATTGATATTTGAATTCTATCTAGACCAGATTCTACAATTTTTTTTGCTCTATCTTCTGTAAGCAACATACCATTTGTAGAAAAAT
Source organism: Helicobacter sp. (assembly GCA_029264775.1). Classification (GTDB taxonomy): domain Bacteria; phylum Campylobacterota; class Campylobacteria; order Campylobacterales; family Helicobacteraceae; genus Helicobacter_A. The sequence goes on from JARHYT010000062.1 coordinate 1,593, forward strand.
AAATATCTAATATCCCTTTTCTTTTCGCATATGTTATAAAATCCTCTAAATCATCTCTTAATAACGGCTCATTAAGATAGTTTAATCTTACAGCCATTAACCCTTTTTGCACACCTTCATCAATAATTTTTTTAAATATATTAATAGGAAATATAAAGTGTTTTTTGGTGCTATTTACTTCTACTGATAAAGGACACATTGGACAAGCTAAATTGCAAGTGGCGTTTAACTCAAAATCAATTTGTATCGGAAAATTTATATTTAATTTAAACTTAGATACCATTTCATAGGTATTTCTATAATTATCCCATGAGGTTACCCCCCCCCCCCATGTTTCAATTTACCCAACTTATCAAAACTTTGTACACCCAATATTCCTGTAAAAGCATTCTTATCTCTTTTGATTTCTGCCATATCTATCCTTTGTAGTTTATTTGTTTTAATCGTTCGTAATCTTGTGGTGTTCCGCAAAAAACTATTTCATTAAGATTAATTTTAAAGTATCTTATATCTTTACCTTTTTGTATAAGATTATTGTAGAGTGGTGCTATGTAGTATTCATTTTTTACCATTAACTTATTTTCTAGCGCCATGTTAAAAGATTCAATAAAATCTTTTGCATATGAGAAATAATATAATCCACTACTACAAAGAGACGATATTCTCTCCTTTTCGCTAGTTTTTAAAATCTTATTTGTGTTTGATTTTGGTAATATAAAGCTCCATTGTTCTCCATCGGCATTAAATACTTCTATGTAGCCATCAATCATTTTAAAATCAAGTGTTGTGGGCAATATAAAATTCTGGCGAAATGTATCTATATTAAATATTAATATAGCCTCATAGGATTCTATTTCTACCTCTTGCAAACCAAGCATTGTTGTATGAGCTTGTCCTAAGGTCTCAAATGACAATTCAACCATATCATATAGTTGTATATTCATTATTTTGCATTCATTCCGTATAAAACTTGCAGTATCATTTATATTGCGATATATAAATATGATTTTATGGATATTAAAATAATGTTTAAAACTACTAATCGCATAGTAAAATACACTTTTATCTCCTATATTTAGCATATATTTCGGTATTTTATAGCCACTTTTATAGAATCTAGTGCTAAGTCCAGCCATAGGAATAATAATAGTCACATAAAATCCTTTATTTCTCATTTTTAAATAAATAATATAAGCGGAATGCATTTGCAAACAAGGCATTTTGTCGTTGAGCATCATCATTATGTAATGGTAAAGCAGATAAAAATAAGTGTATCATAATTGCATAGATTTCTTTTGTATTATTTGGACAAAATATATCTATAAACATTTCTTGTATATGCTTGAGTCTATCTGACTCGTATATACTAAAATAGATATTGCTTTCCGTTATTTTACATTCATAAAAGCCTGAGACAATAAAATCATATAGCCCAACAAATGAGTGCATTAACTTAGCATAATCATATCTTTTATCGCCAAAAGGTGTTATTGTGTTTAAAAAATCAATACCCCTTGGGTCATAAGTTTTAATATTATCTGCCCTAAAATCGAACATAATATTACTAAGGCAAAAATCCCCATGAATAAAATGATAATTTTTAATGGGATTAATGCATAAATCTATATTTTCTAATATATCTTTTAATGAGGTAGTTAAAATGGGTGTATTACTACCCCCCCCCCCCATTGTTATCTTAAGGCTATTGCATGAGAACAATGAAAATTTTTGTGCTAAAGAAATTTTTCTTGTATTACAAAATTCTTGCAATCTTTTTAAAGTTTTATATGAATAATCAAAATTAGGCGTTAAATCATTGTCTAATCTCTTGTGTAAGCAGTCTAAAAAATATTTGAGTTTATGTAGAATCTTTTTCCATGTATATTTTGGCAATCTACCAAATACAAATATTTCAGCTAGGCTATTTAAATATAAATATTCTGTTTTATAAGAAGATTCATTAAGCTTGAAAAATAACGGAATATTTAATTTTAATTCGCTTGGAAATTGGCAAAACCAATTAATTTCACCGCTAATTTTTGAATCCAAAGAAGAACTTTTTATGCAAAAACCATCTTTAAAGTCAAGTTTATTAAATATTCTCTGTGTTGTAATGGTTTGTTTTGCATGTAAATAACTTGCCACAAGTCCAAAATCCAACCAACTATCCTGTATAGTAATATTAAATGGGTGTGACTGCGAATAAAGTTTAATACCATCTATGTATGAATAATTGTTCCTGATAATGGACTGCATGAAATAGTATGGATTTTGTATATGGAAATATCCGCTTAAAATCATATTGTCAAACTGATCATAAGATATATCATTGTTTAATATTCCATACTGATTACTTAAGTATTCCCATTCATAACTATTATCCGCAATAGTTACACCCATTGCATTTTGCTTTATATGTAATTCAGACAGATATGTATCACCATGTAAAATATGAATAGATTCATTGATAGGCAATTTCATATTAAGCGCATATACAATAGATTCTCCTAGACTTAGACCATCAGGCACATATAGAATCTGAATGTTTCTTTTTTGCAAATTTGCTAAATCAAAGTCATCCACGACAAAGCTATTTGGTAATGTCAAAATGATTTCTTCATTGCAAGATTCAAACAACTTTGCTTGATACTCATACAATCTCTTATGTCCAAGTGGCAAAAAAGATGGAGGCAGTTTTCCAAATTCAACTTGAAATTCAGGTATTAAATATTTTGCTGAAACAATAAATATCAAGATTATTCCTTATTTGCAATTATAGATTCTTTATGCAACAATTCCCGTATTTCTTCATAACTCATGCCAGCAAATTCAGATGGACGAATAGCTTTATCATCAACATAGAAGCCGTCAAAACCACACCAAGGCTTACCAATTAAGACAGAATCATACGGGACTTTATTTTTTTTTAGCCATTCAATGATATCGGGTAATACATGCATATTTATCTTACCAATGTCGCCATTGTAAGTCCTCATTCCCCTGCTTGTAGATATAGTTATATAAAATCCAGCTCTTTTATATTCTCTAAGTTTTTTGACTACATCTGCACGCAAAGGCTTGTTTTTATAGTCTACATCACAATCAATAGTAAGCGTTCCATCAAGATCTACTACAATATTTTTCAAAATTCCTCAATTCAAACAAACAAAGTAGTCGGTATTATATCATTTTTTTATTTTTTTTGAGTCTCTTAGATAAACTTATTTTTAAAAATAATCTAATGTAACAAATGTTTTTATCAGTTGACATCTCATTACAGATTTGCAAGAATATGTTAAAATTATTGCTATTCTCATTAGCACGAATATATATATCGGATTGCATGAAACTCATGTTTTTTAAAATTAACCAACAATTCATATATAAAATTATAAAAATGATAAAAATAAAAATAATAAAAAATAACAGAATCTTATAATACTAAAAATAGCAGCATATTAACATGAATCTTATACTAAGATTGCTTAAATACCTATAATTTTTAAATCTTTTATAATATTTATGCCTTTTTCATTGAGATTTTTACCCTTAAAACATTCTTTGCCAAATGCAACAATTAAAGCATGAAAAATTTGATATAGTTCATAAAGCTTTGCATTTTTACCTAAAGATTCACAAATTTGTTTTATATCTGTTTGTACACCACTTTGAAAAAAATATCTTAACTCCTCATAATCATCAAATTCATAGCCTAAGGCATTAGCTAATCTTTGTGTATAGCTATCTACGACTAAAATCTCATGCCTACAAAGATAGTTCAAAATGCTATCTACGCTTTCATAGCCCAAACCTTTAATATTTAAAAGCCATTCCCTACTAACATTATGCTTAAAATTTTCTAGCTCTCCAAATTCAAGCAAAATAGATTCAACTAAAGTTTTTATCCTTTTTGCCTTAATATTATAAAATCCGCTAGGCTTTATTAATATAGCTAAGTCATTGTTGCTTAGATATTTTATAGAATCTAAATGCGTGATATTAGCATGTTTAAGGTTGGCTAATGCCTTTACAACATTGTTCCAATTAGTATTTTGCGTTAAAACAACAGAAATTAGAATCTCAAAATCACTAAGCCCCCTATCCTCCAACCAATCAAAGCTTAAAAAATCTAAATCATAGCATAAAAGTCTTTTAAAAATATCAGCACCATTCATTATAAGCCTTTTATCATTTGTATGAACTCATGTAGAAATCTATTCTATAATATTTAAATTAAGATATAAGTTAGCTAACAATACATGTCTAAATTTCAACCATTTAAAATATGTGTTGCCATGTAAAAAGTAGCTATAGTTATCTATATTCTACTAAATCATCAAGTTTTAATCTATGTCTTTTTTGCTGCTCTCTTATCCTGTATCCAAACGCAATTATTAAAGCTATGCTTTCTTTAAATGTATCAAGCCCTAATAACTTATTTGTTAAATCAATATCAAAGCCTTCTATGGGGCAAGAATCTATGCCTATATATGCTGCGTAATTCATCATAGAGCTTGCAGCTATATATGCTTGTTTATGAGCCCAATTCTCAAGGCTAATGCCTTTTGATTGCATTGAGTGTAAAAAATTTGTATATGATTTAATCCATTTTTCTTGTTTTTCCTGCGTTTTACTTTTCCCCATTAGCATAGATCTAGCATAGTTTGATGTAGGTAGCAATGGTTGTATTAGTGTTTTTAACACTATCACTTCAGAAGCACTAGTAATCTGTATTTGATTCCAACATACTTCTTTTAACCTTTCCCTTAAATCTTTGTCCCTTATAACAATAAACCTAGTAGGCTCCATTCCCATCGAGCTTGGAGACATTCTACCAACTTCTAAAATATTTAGCAATTGTTCATTGGGTATAACCTTACTATCATCAAAAACCTTGCAAGCATGTCTAAAATTCATAGCTTTCATAAATTTATCCATGATTCCTCCTTGTTAATAAATATGGTTGTATTTACTTAGCTTTTGCCCTTTTTCTCATATTTGGTTCTAAAATCTTTTTTCTGATTCTAATATTTTGTGGTGTAACCTCTAATATTTCATCATCTTCAATCCATTCTAATGCTCTCTCTAGTGTTAAATCTCGCGGAGGGACAAGCTTTATTGCATCATCACTGCCACTTGCACGCATATTTGTTAAATGCTTAGATTTAATAGGATTAACATCTAAGTCATTGTCCCTACTATGCTCTCCTATTACCATACCGATATAAACCTTTGTTTGCGGAGCTATAAATAAAACACCTCTATCTTGAATATTAAAAAGAGAAAAGCCTGTTGCTTCTCCATTCTCCATAGAAATCAATGCACCATTTTTTCTTGATTCTACGCCACCACTAAATGGACGAAATTCTAAAAAGCTATGATTCATTACTCCTTCGCCTTTTGTATCTGTCAAAAATTCACTACGATACCCTATAAGTCCCCTTGCTGGAATCTCAAACTCAAGTCTTGTGTGCCCATCTCCCATAGGATTCATTGCTTTCATTTCTGCTTTTCTGCGTCCAAGCTTTTCTATGATTGTTCCGCTAAAATCTTGTGGTGTGTCAATAACTAAGTGTTCAAATGGTTCAGTCTTTACGCCATTTTCTTCTTTAATAATTACTTCTGGACGAGATATAGAAAACTCATAGCCTTCTCGTCTTAGATTCTCTGCTAATATGGTTATTTGCAATTCTCCCCTACCGCTTACTTTAAATTTACCCTCGCCCATTTCCTCACATTTCATCGCAATATTTGTTTGCATTTCTTTTAATAATCGATCTTTAATCTTGTTTGCAGTTACATGTTTGCCCTCTAATCCTGCAAGCGGGCTATCATTAACTGCGAAATATACGCTCATTGTTGGTTCTTCTAAATGCATAGGATCAAGTGGCATAGGATTGTTTGGACATACTATAGAATCACCAACATCTACTGCGTTAAATCCCGCAATTGCTACAATATCTCCTGCTTGTGCATTTTCAATCTCTGTTCGTGCAAGTCCTAGAAAACCTATAAGCTTGGTGATTCTACCTGTTTCTTTTTCACGATCGCTTTTTGCAAGCATTACATTTTCACCTTTTTTTACCTTGCCATTGAATACCCTTGCAATACCAATTTTACCCACATAATTATCGTAATCAAGCGTAAAAACCTGCATTTGCAAAGGATTATCGCTACTACCACTTGGCATTGGGACATATTCTATAATTGCTTCAAACAAAGGTTCTAAATTCTTTTTTTCATCTTCTAACTCTTTAATTGCATATCCATCTCTTGCTGCTGCATAAATAACTGGAAAATCAAGCTGTTCATCGCTTGCACCCATTGCAACAAATAAGTCAAACACCTCATCTACTACCCTATCTGGCTCCGCTGCTGGCTTATCAATCTTATTAACTACTACAATAGGGCGGATTCCAAAACTCAAAGCCTTTTTAACAACAAACTTTGTTTGAGGCATAACGCCTTCTTGTGCATCAACAAGCAATAATACACCATCTACCATTTTAAGCACACGCTCTACTTCTCCACCAAAATCAGCATGACCGGGAGTATCAATAATGTTTATCTTTGTTCCTTTATAGTTAATGGCGGTATTTTTAGAAAGAATAGTAATGCCTCTTTCCCTTTCTAGATCATTGCTATCCATAACCCTTTCATCTACTTGATCTCTCTCTCCAAAAGTCCCTGATTGTGTTAATAATCCATCTACAAGTGTTGTTTTACCATGATCAACATGTGCTATAACGGCAATATTTCGTATATTTTGCATATAAGATTCCTAAAATAAAATTAAACTAAGCATTATTACATATATATATTAATAATATTAAATTTGATTTATTAAGCATTTCTAAAACTATGTATTATTGCATATCCATTTCATATATTTCTTGCTTACTTTGTTTGCTTTATACATAAATATTTCTGGTGTATCATAGCTATGAACGCACTTAATATATTTCTTTATCTTTGGGTAATGTTTAGCTCTAGTTTTAATAGTTATTAATATTTCTTTATCGTTTTGTATTTTAGATTCCCATACATACAAGCTTTTAATTTTACTCATTTGAATACATGCTACAATTTTCTTCTTAAGAAGAAAATTTGCTATATACTTCGCCTCTTTTTTGTCTTTTGCTGTTGTGTGAATTATTGCTAGCATTGGTATCCTCTTTTAAAAATATTCATTATAAAGCAATTTAGCGCAAACAATAAGTGATATTGTTACTACAAGAGGTTTTATAATTTTGATTCCATATTTCAATGCAACTCTTGAGCCAAGATTAGCACCTATAAATTGCCCTACCCCCATTATAAATCCGAGCAACCACAATATATGTCCGCTCAATGCAAAGACTAACATAGACGCAAAATTTGATGTAAAATTATATAGCTTAGCATGTGCCAATGCTTCTTTTATCCCATAGCCGCCAAGCATAATTAAGGCAAACATTAAAAAAGAACCGGTTCCCGGACCAAAAAAACCATCATAAAATCCGATACAACCCAATACAAATATAAGAATCCATTTTGCATAATGCACATGTCTATTTTCTTCGCTTATCTTTGGTGATAATAAAAAGTAAATTGCAAAAGCAATCAAAAGAAATGGAATAAACTTAGATAGAAAATCAGCATTAAAAATATTAACCAATATTGTACCCATAATTGCAAATATAAACACAAAAATGATAGAGATAAGATTCTCTTTAATCTTTAAATGCCCTTTTTTATAAAAATGTCTAGTAGCAGAAAAGCTACCAAAACAACTTTGCAATTTATTCACGCCTAATGCTTGATGAGGTGGTATCCCAGCTAATAGCAATGCAGGTATAGTAATCATACCTCCACCACCAGCAATAGAATCAATAAATCCAGCCACAAAAGCAACGCAAAATAATATAAAATAAAGATCAATACCAATATTAAAATCCATATGCAATTCCCTTAATATGCCATTTATAAAACTATTTGTTTCTAAATTTCATAATTAAAACATATATTGCAATAAGCACACATACAAAAACCAAAACAGAAAATATAATTATGTGCATTTTTTGCTTAACTAACATTTGCATAGAATCTAACTCGCCTCTACCAAAAGCATTAGCAATTTCATTTATACTAATATTACTAAAGCTATCGCCAAGCCAAAAACCAAAAGCAGTTAAAATACTAACCCATATGAATGCACCCATTAAAGTAAAAATGCAAAATCTCCATAAATTCATCTTGGCTAATCCAGCCGGCAAAGAAATATAATGTCTAATAACGGGTATCAAACGACCAATAAAGGTGCTTACCTCGCCATGCTTATTGAAGAATTTCTCTGTTGCTATTAAACTTTTTTCTTTCATAAAAAAATATTTACCATATTTTATAACAAAGATTCTGCCAATTTTTATTGCTATGTAATAATTGCATAACGCCCCCGCTAAACTACCGAAAGTTCCCGCGATAATTGCTAAAAATGGATTCATTTTGCCTTGCCACACTAAATAACCAGCAGGTATCATGACAACTTCGCTAGGTAATGGCAAAATGCTTGATTCAATTGCCATAAAAATAAAGATACCTAAATATCCAAAAGATTCTATAACATCAAGAATTACTTGTATAATGGTATTAATCATTGTTGCCTTTCATTAATCTAGCCTTTTTTCATGAATGTAATTTTATGGTAAATACGAATCTATTGTTCTTTATTATCTTCTTTTTGTTTTTTTATAGGTGGATTCCATAATTTATATTTCGTTTGAATGCTATTAAAAGCTCTTTGCATTCTACCTTCTGCTTGATACTCTATATTAAAACCTGCTTTAATATCCACTTGACCATTTTTATCTGGCTTTAGTCTTTGTATAGCATTTATCCCAATAGGCATTGTATTAACATTTGTTATTGTTGTGCCGGGGGGAATTGTAAGCGGCTGTTGCTTGCTAGCAACAAGATTTCCATTTATATATAATCCGGTATGAAAAATAACTAATGGTTCATTAGTCAAATTTCTAACATTGAATATAACCGCACTATTTGCTATCTTAAAAGCACTAGAGCTAACAGCTATATTGTAATCTTCAATTACAATTGGTTGTATTGTAATTTCTGTAAGTGTGATCTGTGCGGGTGTGTTGCCATCATAATTTTTTATAGTCATATCACCGCCACTACTAGTTAAAATATCAAGCGTTTGTTTATCGCTATTTAAGGCAGCATAATGCAAAGGTGTATTTCCATATTCTTCATCAGTTACATTAATCTTTGCTCCCGCAGTAACTAGCAATTGCGTTATATATGGATTTTTATTTTTTGCAGCTTGGTGAAGTGGCGTTTCCCCATTTATAGGGATATTAACATCAGCACCAGCCATAATCAAAAGATATGTAATCTCAAGGCGGTTATTTTTTACTGCCTCATATATTGGCGTTCTGCCCTGCAATCTTGAATTAACATCTGCTTTTAACTCAAAACCACTTTGCACATCACTTAAAACATGGCTATATAATAAATAATCATACTGATTTGCACTAATAAAGCCCATACAAACAAGCATAATAGAAAAGATTCTAATCATTTTAATCCTTCAATCTATTTTTAAAAACCTCTGTGCTAGAGATGAAATTTTATCAAATATAGAATCAAAATCTATACCATATATTCTAGCATTTCCTATTGTTGTTATAAAATTTGTATCACTATCAAAGCGAGGGACAAAGTGTATATGTAGATGCTTTGGGATTCCAGCACCTGCTGCTTGCTTTATATTTATACCCATGTTGATACCATTTGCTCCATACTCCTCTAACATACCAATTGCAAGTTGAGAAAGCTTGTTTAAATGCAACCATTCATCTACAGGCAATAGAGTTGGGGTATCCACATGTCTGTGTGGTATAAGCATAAAATGCCCCGGTGTATAAGGATATTTATTCATAACACCAAAACATATAGAATCTCTATAGAATACATGATTATCTTCATCTTTGTCGCTTCTGCTTGATATATCACAAAATATACAATCACAATCAGAATCCACTGCAAAATACTCACTTCTCCATGGAGCGTAAATATTTGTATATGCCATAACACACCCCCGTTTTCAGCTAATTTTTAGCTAGGTATAAAAAATTATATCACTTTTATTTTAAAATGAATAAATATTTAATCAAACATATTACAGGGAATGTAGCTTAACAATAAATGGATAACTTGAAATCATATCGCAATACAATGTTATTCGTTCTCACTGAGGATCTTTGACATAGATTCAATAGCTAAGCTATTTTTCTTGTCTATAAAACGCTTTTTTAATTCTGTATCATGATGAACATTATAAAAGAAATCACGCAAATTCATTTGTATTTCTTGCTCCTCAAATGCCATTTCATACATAGCCAATTCTTCTAAAAGCCTCTCAAGCTCATTACTAGCTAATGTTTTACTAGCATTAAATATAATATCTTTCCATTTGCTTATAGGTGTTCCTTCAAATATTTCCATATCGCTAGTAGAATTTTCCCACATGGTAATCCTTTAATAAAATTTTCAATATCTATTTTATTGTTACATATTTTTTATTTTTATTCAAGTGTTTTATGTAAATTTATGATATTTTGTGCAACAAAGTCTATAAAAAGTTGAAAGTCCTAGCAAGCAAATAATAAACTTAATAAAAAATTGATTTTATCACCATTTGTTTTTTTTTTTTTGTGTAAATTGTCACAATATATTATTTTGTGTTTTATGGGCTTTTGCATGAAAATTATATCACATCGAGGATTTTTTAAAAATTCAGTTCAAAACAGCTTAAAAGCATTTGAAAAAAGTTTTGATTTAGGTTTAGGAATTGAGACAGATATAAGAGATTATTGCTCTAAATTAGTAATATCTCACGACATAGCAACACATGATTGTAGCAATTTAGAATCATTGTTTGACCTATATAATCGATACGGTACAAACTTAACACTCGCATTGAATATCAAATCAAATGGATTACAAAAACTACTAAAATATTCTATTGAGAAATATAATATTAACAATTATTTTGTATTTGATATGTCCGTACCAGATAGCTTAGGATATATTGAAAATGGGTTAAATACATACACAAGGCAAAGTGAATATGAATTAAATCCCCCATTTTATGATAAAGCTTGCGGGATATGGATTGATGAATTCTTTAGGCATTGGATCACAGATGAAGTATTGCTACGGCACTTAGAAAATAACAAAGAAATATGCATTGTATCACCAGATTTACACAATAGGGAATATATGATAGAGTGGGGGCATTATAAAGAAATTATATCAAAGCATAAATTAAAAAATAAATTAATGCTTTGCACAGATAAAATAGAAGAAGCTAGGAATTTTTTTTATGATTAAGGCAATTATATTTGATATGGATGGAGTGCTAATTGATGCCAAAGATTGGCACTATGAAGCACTCAACAAAGCTCTAGGATTATTCGGTATGCAAATTAGCAGATATGAACATTTAGTAACATTTGACGGTTTGCCAACAAAAGAAAAACTAGAAATGTTATCTTTAGAGCGAAATTTACCTAGGGGTCTGCATTCATTTATAAATGATATGAAACAATTATATACAATGCAAATTGTATATACATCTTGTAAGCCTAGATTTCATCACGAATATGCTTTGTCGAGATTAAAGCAAGATGGATATAAGATTGCAGTTTGTTCAAATTCTATTAAACACACGATTGCCACTATGATGAAACAAGCTGCATTGGATAAATATCTTGATTTTTTCTTGTCTAATCAGGATGTAAGTAAGGCTAAACCAAACCCAGAAATATATAATAAAGCAATACAGAAAATGCAATTACAGCCAAGAGAAGTTTTAGTGATAGAAGACAATGAGAATGGAATAAGAGCTGCTAAAGATTCAAATGCAAATGTCATGGTAATAAAAGATATAAATGATGTGAATTATGAAAATATAAAGTTTTATATTGAATTAGCAAACAAAGGTAAATTATGATAAACATATTAGTACCCCTAGCTGGTAAGAGCCTATTTTTTGACGAAGCACATACATTATTCCCTAAACCACTTACAGAAATATGTGGAAAAACCATGATAGAGCATTTTATTGAGAATATATCACAGATTGGGGATTCTAAACTTATATTTGTGATCAAAGAAGAATACGCAACTAAATACCATTTGGATAGCACAATCAAACTTCTCAATAAAAATGCTGAATTTATAAGTTTAAAAAATGAAACATTGGGCATGGCATGCACTTCTTTACTAGCAATTGATTATATTAACAACAATGAAGAGCTTATAATTTGCAATTGTGACCAAATTATAGAGTATAATTTTAATGAAATCTTAGGCAGTTTTAGAAAACATGATGCTGGAGTGGTGGTGTTTGAATCTATACACCCAAGATATGCGTATGTAAAGATTGATGAAAAAAACCTTGTGCTAGAGGCGATAGAGAAAAAACCTATTAGTAGAAATGCTATTGCAGGTTTTTTCTACTTCAAGGAAGGTTTATTTTTTGTAAAGGCAAGTCAAAGCATGATATATAAAGATATAAATTATGAAAGCAAATATTATATATCCCCTTGCCTTAATGAAATGATTTTAAATAATCAAAGCATATATGCATTCGAGGTAGATAAAGATGATTACTATACATTCTATAGCCCTTCTAAGATTACAGAATTTGAAAGGATAAAAAATGCTCAAAAAACTTACGAAAAATTATATTGATTTTTTTTCTAAAAAAGATATAGATTCCATAGAGTTAATGCTTTGTGAAGAATTTGTATTGTGTGATCCTGTGGTGAAAAGGGTTGAAGGTAGGAGCAATTGCTTAAAAGCAATAAACGATATTTTTAGTAGTTGTGATGAATTGGTGTTTATTGCAAAAAATATATTTGTAGATAACGAAGTATCAATAATTGAGTTTGTGTTAAAACTTGACGATACATCTTTGGAGGGGGTAGATATTATAGAGTGGCGCGATAATAAGATGAAAGAGCTTAGAGCATACCTTGATATACCAAAGAAGTAAATTATGCAAATATACAATCTTAAGGATATGATTAATGGTTGGTTTGTAGGTAATTTTGAACCAAATGTCATAAAGAGCAAAGATTTTGAAGTAGGTATCAAATATTACAAACAAAATGATTACGAAGAAAGACATTACCACAAAATTTCTACAGAAATAACAGTTATTGTTGATGGGGCAGTGAAAATGAATGGCAATATATACAAAAAAGGCGACATAGTTGTTATCAATCCAAATGAATCAACAGACTTTTTAGCACTGTCGGACAGCATAACTGCTGTTGTAAAAATTCCATCCACAAAAAATGATAAGTATAAAGGGGATAACGATGATTAATGTGGTAATACCTATGGCTGGGTTAGGCTCAAGATTTGCGGATGCTGGATATAGGCAACCAAAACCATTGATAGATGTGTTAGGAAAACCTATGATAATTAGGGTATTAGAAAACCTAAAACTTAAAAATGCTAGATATATTTTAATATCAAGAAATGAGCATATAGAACAAATTAGAGAAGCAATAAAGGGTATCAAAGATTGTTACAATATAATATTAATAGGCATAGATAAGCTTACAGAAGGAAGTGTCTGCACAATTCTTCATGCAAGAAAATATATAAATAATGATACACCATTACTGATAGCAAATACAGATCAAATAGTTGATATTAATATAGAAGACTTCACGAAAGATTGCGATAAAAGAGGTCTTGATGGCTCTATATTAACTTTCATTGATAATGAAAAAAACTCAAAATGGTCATTCGCAAGGCTACAAAATGATTTGGTAGTAGAAGTAAAAGAAAAGGAGGCTATATCAGAATTTGCGACTGTTGGGATATATCTTTTTTCGCATGGTAAAACTTTTATAGAAAATGCAATAGATATGATTGCAAGAAATGAAAGAGTAAACAATGAATTCTACACATGTCCAGTTTATAACCACTCAATCAGAGATGGTAAAAAAATAGGAATTTACAATATAGACTTTAAAGCCATGCACGGCATTGGGACACCACAGGATCTAGAAAAATACAAACGATTAATAGCTTATAGCTAGACATTTTGTTTGTATGTTTATAATAAACATATTGCAGTGCAGTTAGTTATATTAGTTTATACAAACTAATGTCGCATTGAGTCGTTGATAATTAGATGAATCGCCTTAAATAGATTATTTACACAAATAATAGTTGGCTAATATTAAAGATATTTAAGTAAAAAATCTTGTCTCCTCCATGCAAGTTCCCCCGAAAATTAATGTTTTGTGATTGCAGCGTAATGAATGAAAAAATTATACAACAAAACCATGCACAAAGGATATTCCCCAAAATAAGGCTATGCCAATTAAGCATAATAGACAAGAAATGCAGTGTTACAAAAATCCTTGAATTAAAAGCATTAGAGCCAAAATAATTTACAAGTTATTTAATTTATATAGCAAACAAAGGCATATTAGATACATGAAATACGATATTTATTTATACTGCTTATTTTTAATATATATTTTTTAAACTTTTATCATTGATGATAGCAGAATACATTTTTTTGGTATAACTGACACTCAAGCTTTCACATAATATATTTATGTAAAAGTGTAATATTGTCTTTTGGTAAGAAGTTTTGATAAAAAGGTCATTTTATCTATTAGTTTAGGTAGCACAATGGTATTACTTATTAGTTGTGGTGCTGTAAATCCTCTTTCTGGTATGCTTTACAGATGCAACTGGTCCTGTTACGGCAACATCTTCTAGTAGTGCTACAAAAGAAGGAACCGCTACATGTAAAAACATTTTAGATCTTATTGCACTTGATGATTGTTTAATTGATGCCGCAGCAAAACAAGGTAATATCGCACAAATTAAAAGCGTTGATACAAAAGTATGGAGTATACTTGGATTATATACTACATCAACAACAATTGTAAAAGGTAACTAATTATAATTATATAATATTATTCACTCTAGAGTAGAGTTTTATCTATCTTTCATTACTTCTATTTACATTAAAAATTTTTAAGATTATATCATTATACGATATTAAATATTTATGTATTTATATTAAGATACATTGCAACAAGGATTCCATAAATGGCAAATTAACATAAAAACCTTACATTCATATGCTATAAATCTACTAATATTAATATTACCTAAATAAATAAGCTCCATTAATCTTAGAATCCATGTAGAATAACATAAGTTATATATCATATAGATTATAAATATTATATTGGTAAAAATTATTGTAAATGATAAATATATAAAAAATGAATATTAAATGGTAAAACATAAAATAAAAATATATAGAAGTAAATAAAAAACTATTTAATTAAATTATTTGTTTGACACAATATGACTAAAGCTAAGTAATTGCAAAGAAATACAATTACTTATATAAATATTTATAAATATGCTTATACAAGTCCTTGATCAATCATAGCATTAGCAACTTTTCTAAATCCAGCTATGTTTGATCCTAAAACAAGATTATGAGGATCTCCAAACTCTTTAGCTGTTTCTTCTGAAATATTATGTATATGTTCCATTATCTTATGCAATTTCTTATCTACTTCTTCAAAACTCCAAGTAGTCATTGAAGCATTTTGACTCATTTCTAATCCACTTGTAGCAACACCTCCAGCGTTTGCAGCTTTTGCCGGACCATAGCATATTTTTGCACTTATAAATTTATGTGCTGCATCAAGAGTTGATGGCATATTTGCACCCTCACTTATACATTTACAACCATTTCTTAATAAATTATCCGCATCAATAGCATTTATTTCATTTTGTGTAGCACTAGGAAATGCTGCAAAACAAGGAATATTCCACATAGGATTATGATCCTTTGGGTATTCTTTTATAGGAGTATATTTTGCACTCTTTTTCTCTTTAGCATATACCTCAAGACTTTCTCTTCTTACTTCTTTTATATCCTTTAATAATGCTACATCAATTCCCTCACTATCATATATAAAACCTCTAGAATCACTAACACTAACTGCTTTAGCTCCTAATTGTCTTAATTTTTCAACCGTATATATAGCTACATTACCACTACCTGATACAAGGCATATTTTACCCTCAAGTCCTTCTTTCCTGCTCTTTAACATTTCTTCAGCAAAATAAACAGCTCCATAACCTGTTGCTTCAGTTCTAACAAGACTTCCTCCCCAACCTAATGCTTTACCGGTTAATACACCATCAAATCTGTTAGAAAGTTTTTTGTATTGCCCAAACATATAGCCAATTTCTCTACCACCAACGCCAATATCACCAGCAGGCACATCAGTATTTGCACCAATATGTCTAAATAACTCACTCAT
>JARHYT010000065.1 GCA_029264775.1 Helicobacter sp.
GTAGAATCTATGCCAATAGCCCTAACCCATTCTATATCTTGATTTTTTGTCCGTTCTATTCCTATTTCACGCATAGCATCATTTGGCTCAACAGCTACTACTTGACAACCTCTCTCTAAAAGCATAATACTAAGATTTCCGCTTCCAGCACCAATATCTGCCACACGACATTTACCATTATTATTTCTAGCAATAAATGTAAGCATATCAATACTTTTTGGTGCATAATTAGGTCTATAACTATAAAATTTTGCGTGTTTTGTGTAATCCCAAACTTGTTCTACTATTTTTTCACTTTCATTATTCATAAATTCACCTTTTACAATAACTTATAACAAGCAAAGCAAAAGGTGAAACAAACTATTTTTTATGAACAGTCCATGCACGAATCTTATATGGTATCTCTATTTCATCCAAATGTGAAATTTTAGATTCTATCATTGCTAAAATTTGTTGCCACCTATCTTGCCCTGCTTGAGCTTGAATATCATTTACAGAATGCCATGCTCCTATATACCTTTCTTTACTCATGATTTCAGAGTAATCACATTCCATAAAAAAGCAATCCGTGAAATGCCCTGTTGACACAAGGATTTCTTCCCATTTTTTAACATTTTGAGAGCCACTACTCACACGATTAAGCTCTGGTATAATATTCTTAATTTCTTCTTCAATATCATGGAACAAAGAGCCTTCAACTATATGTCTAGGATTCCAAATTGCAGTGAAGTAGGCATGTCGCCCCCCCCCCCATAGTATTATCACAATAACCATTGTTTAATATTCTTGCAAATTCTGGCAAAGACTTATTTGGATCTGTCCAATGAAAAGAACTTGCCATTATTACCCAATCAGCATAATTAGATTCTATACCTGTGTCCTCACCACTACCATTTTTCCATATAATATTGCAATCTTTTGTGTATATTTTGCCTTCTTCTCTCATGGAATCATTAGGCTCAACAGCAGTTACATTTAGACCAAAATATTTATACAACATCTTTGTAAGTTTCCCAGTACCAGCACCAATCTCAACAACTTTAAAATCTGAAAGTGTCTTGTTAGAATCATTAACACATCTTATAAGTTTATCTAGAAGCATAGGGCTATAAGCAGGACGATTATGATAATGCTTTGCTACCTGAGTAAAATCACCTTGTTTCACTTTTATCCTTTTAAATAATTTAAAAGTCCATATTATAACATATAACTAATCAATTATGGTATAATGTAAAATATTTAATAGGGAGAAATAAATGGGATTTAAAAAATCAAAAAGTTTTAGGATATTAAAACAACAAGGTATAATTGGATTACTATCTCACATAAGCAATAAGTTTTATAGTCCAATCAAAAATAAAACAAATGTATTTATATGCATAAATATATATCCAAAATTAATACTTAATAAAAACCACTATAATACATATGTAATTTTAAAAAAAGAATATATCGAAAATTATAAAAATATAATAGAACTTGATTCTAAATTTTTTAAAGATAATTTAAAAGCACATATTGAATGGGTTACTTCAGAATCTTTTAGCAAAGAATATGGAAATATTAAAGATATTATTAAAAATAATGAATTGATTAAAAGTTTAGAGTCTAGTCAAGATAATATTACCCCCCCCCCCCCATTGAATACATCAAATAAAACTATAGATGAAATTAATAATCAAATTAACACTATAAAGACAAAACTTCCTTTTAGTAAAATTGCAATAAATGGACAAATATATCCGCCATTATTAAATCCTAAAGATATTGATTATGATAAAATAGATTGGCAAATAGCGTTAGAATTGCGTTTACCAACGAAAATATTAAATTTTATTTTATTTGGTTATGGAATGTCTGGAGTATCTGCAATGATAGATTTTTTGAACAGAATTAATAGTAAAAATTGTAAATGTAATAAATTTAATAATAAAAATTTAAGTAATTATATTCACCTTGATTTATGTTTCAAAGCACAAGAAATATATGAATGTAGAATATTGCCATCAATAACAACAAATCATGCATTAATTTTAGTTCGCGATCCAATAATACGTTTAGTAAGAGCGGTTAATCATGGATATTTTACAAATGAAATATTACATAAACAATACATTACTATTGATAATGACCAATATGATATATGCAATAATAAAGGTTATTTTGACGAACACGGTAATTGTATATCAAACATACCATTTATATACAATAATTTTTTAGAGTACATGATAAATGTAGTAGCATTTTCATACTATTCCAATATACGATATTTACGAAAAAATGTAAACATAATATACATCGATATGCAAGAAATTATGCCAGATAAAGCATTTGAAACAATGACAAATTTAGCTAAAACATTTAATCTTGCATTACCAAAAAAAAATGATGTCGAGTTTTATAAAGAAATAAAAGTTGGTAAATTTTCTCATTTACTCCCAATTAAATATGTAATAGAATTAACAAATATAAAAAAAGTAAAAATTTATATTTCATTGAAATATGGTAAAAATGATAAAAATATAGAAATAAACAACATGCTCTTTAATGAACCATTACCATTATTAGATGAAATATCATTTTCTATGGATAAAGATGAGTTAGAATTGCTTAAAAATGATACAGAAACATTGCAGAAAGTTAAAGACTATATGAAAAAACTTATTATAGAACTTAAAAAGCGAACAGATTATGTACAAAGAAATAAAAAGACAGAACAAGATGTTTTAGAGGTTTTTAGAGGCGATAGAGATTTAAGGAAAAAGTTTAAAGCATTGCTTGATAAAGAATTAGTTCATATAAAAGAACATAGACCAGATATTATTGCTAGTTGGAAATATTATTTAGAGTTTGAGGAAATATGTAGAGAGGACTATCAATACTAAGTAAATCAAATTCATAGATAAATACAAATAATCAATTAACTAATTTGTAAATTTGTCCCATTAATTTATATTGACAACAAATCACATGATACCCAAGATAGCTATTTTTAATGCAATAAAGGTGCTGTATCCTTTCACCAAGCAACATAATTCTATAAACAATTTACTCAAATAACTTTAAAGCATATCTTTCACTATATAAAATTATTTTGTTTAATACTAAAATAAGCGGACAATCAATGCGGCTTTTATCATATTGCAACATAAAACAATGTGTAATTTATATCTATGATATATCTTGCAAATAGTTATAATCTATTTATTCTATATGCAATAAAAGTCTAATTTATAGAACACAAGATTTCGTTATAGTAAATTAACAAAGCTAAGATATTCAAAAGCTAGCAAAAATTATTTTTACCACACAAACAAGTTAAATATAGAAAATTCATATATACTAACTACATAAGCATTAACTCACTTGCTAATTTTGAAATCCAACATCAATTGTACCAAGCACTTCAAAAGACGCATTTGGATCTATCTCTGCATGACTTAACACAACAACACTAAGTTTAAATTGTTCTAGCTTGATACTCAAAGGCATACGCAATTGAGGATCTACTACCAATATCACAGGCGTTATATTTCTTTGTATTATTTTTACACTTTCTTGCTCGACAGAATCAATCAATTTTTGCATTTCACTTGCATTTAAAAGTAAAAACTTTGCACCATGTTGATCCTTTAATTTATTAAGCAAGAAATGCTCTGAATCTTGCGACAAAGTAACAAGTTTTATATTACCATCTTCTGACTTAAATACATTCGTAATAACACGAGATAATTTAGCTCTAACATGTTCAACTATTATGGATACATCATTTTGAACGCTTGGTGCAATATCTGTAATAGTCTCAAGAATTGTTAGCATATCCTTAATCGGAATACCCTCATGCAACAATGCCTGTAAAACACTTCTGATAACACTTGATGGTACTTTTTTGGCTTCCTCAATAGCAGCTGGATATTCCTCCTCAAGTCTATCCATTAATTTTTTTACTTCATCTTTAGTAATAAACTCTTCAGCATATTTCTTAACAAGCTCACTCATATGTGTTGCAATTACGGTTGATGGATCTATTACTGTATAACCTTGAATAATCGCATCCTCTTTTAAATTAGAATCAATCCACATAGCATCAAGCCCGAATGCCGGCTCTTTTGTTGGTATGCCATCAACCTCCTTAGCAACCATACCTGTATTCATAGCTAAGAATTTATCAGGCATAACATCACCATTGCCTATTTCAATTCCTTTTAAGAAAAATTGATATGTGGTAGGTCCTATGCCCGGATCATCTGTCATTCTTATTTGAGGCATTAAAAAACCATAATCCCTCGCAATTTTTTTACGAATACCACGAACGCGCTCTAGTAAATCCCCACCTTGATCAACCGCTGCAAGTCTAATCAAATGATAGCCTAAATGTAACTCTAAAAACTCTACTTTAAGCACTTCATTAATTGCTTTTTCCTCTTCTTTTTTGATCTCCTCTTGTGTTTTTGGTGGTCTCTTTGGAACTGGCTCTTGAATAGGTACCTTTGTTACACTACTATCTGCATCCTTCTTTACTAATTTTTTATCTTTTATTTTTTTATCACCAAATCTACCAAATAATTGATTAAGATTAGAAAATAAAGAATATTCATTGTCCCTGTTTATAAGCCATGCAACAAACCAAAATACAGAACCAACAAATGCAAGTGGTAATGTAGGAAAACTTGGTGTGAGAGAAAATATAACCAAGATAAACCCTACAATAACAAGGATTTTTGATTTATCTGTCAATTGTTTAACAAGGTTGTTAGCAAAGTTTTCTTCCTCTCCTTTTGTCGTTCTTGTCGCAACTATACCTGTTGCGGTAGCAACTATAAGTGCTGGAATCTGTCCAACCAAACCATCACCGATAGTTAATATAGTGAAAACCTGTGCTGCCCCCATCATATCCATGTCATGCTGAAATACGCCTATACAAAACCCACCAATTATATTAATTATAGTGATTATGATAGCGGCAATAGCATCACCTTTTACAAATTTGCTAGCACCATCCATTGCACCATAGAAATCTGCTTCTTGTGCTAGATTCTCCCTCCTTTGTTTCGCCTCTTTTTCATCAATAAGCCCAGCATTCATATCTGCATCTATCGCCATTTGTTTACCCGGCATAGCATCAAGTGCAAATCTAGCTCTAACTTCTGTTACACGAGTAGAACCATTAGTTATAACAAGTAAATTAACTATTATAAGAATAATAAATATGATAATACCTATAGTATAGTTGCCACCTGCTACAAATTGCCCAAAAGCCTCTACAATACTACTAACACTTGAAGCACCATTGCTACCCTCACTAAGAATCATGCGAGTAGTCGCAACATTCAAGGCGAGTCTATATGCGGTTACAAACAATAATAGCGTAGGAAAAGTAGAAAAATCCATAGGCTTATTAATATATAATGCAATTAGTATAATAAGTATTGATAATGCTATTGATATTGTTAAAAGCAAGTCAAGCACAGGTGCTGGCAGTGGCACAATAATTACTGCTAAAATCATAATAACAAATACAACAACGCTTAAATCTTTTGATTTTCCAATCAACTTTAAAAAAGGAAAAGCTCTTTGAAGTATTCCTCCACTCTGCTCTTTATTTGCCATAATAGTTTTACCTTAAAATAATTATAAAAATACCCAGTTCATAAAATATTTGTAATTTTACCAAAAATATAACAAAAATATGTTACAATTGAGACTTTATTTAATTTTACCGTTTATGGAGGTCATTATGGCTACTGAATTGGCAAATAAAAAAGAGATTATATCTCAATTTGCTAGGGATTCTAAGGATACAGGTTCTAGTGAGGTGCAAATTGCACTATTGACGCATAGGATTTCAAATCTTACCCAACATTTAAAGGATAATCCAAAGGATCATTCTAGTAGATTGGGATTATTGAAATTAGTTGGACAGAGAAAAAGTTTGCTTAAGTATTTAAAGAATACGAAATATGATGTATATATGAAGACTATAAAATCTTTGAATATTAAAAATAAGGCTTAGTCTAATTTACTATATTATCAACTGCAATGTAGTATTTAACTCCACTACATTATTCACCTAGTTATTTGGCTATAGGTTTAACCTGTGTTGCAAGAATAAACACAGATGGTTACAAAATTTGGTCTTTATAACTAATCTTAAGCTCCACTACTAATAAGTTATTGTATTTATGTTTTAATCGTTTAGATTCATATGTCATAGATTTAGCTTAGAGCAATTATTATTAGGTGATAGTGTATATCTAGCATAAATGTAACTAATATTGTAAAATATGATGATTTCTACAATAACAATATTAATGTTGTATTATAGTACATTTGCTATTACGCAAAACAACTATGCGAATATAAGGCTATATTATTTTTTAAGTATTTTAAAATAGAAAATTATAGGTTACATTCACAAGCAATATTGGTCCTTGCCATAGATTGTTAATTTAACTTTATCATTTATTGCATACTTCATAATGCTAATTAACAAAAATACATTTTATTTTACAAATTTTTATAAGTTTAAATATTTACAGCATTTTCATAAAAAGATAATAGTATTTAAAAATAATTGTATAAATTTTACTATTTTATAATTACTATAATAGTCAATATATCAACAATAATTTACATAAAAATAATCAAAAAATATCTCTGCTATTATAGAGAGATGGAACACCTGATTGATTTAGCTCTTTATAGCTATCGCAACCTTTCTGCATGCCAAGATCGCACGCTATACCATAGAACTCCTTTGCTAAAGACAAATCATGAGTTACAACCTTACCTTCTTGATGTAAAATTCCAAGAGCAAAGCAAGCATTGGCATAATTTAATTTGCATGATTTTCTATATAACTCCCTTACTTTCTCAAAATCTTGTCTCAAACCTTTACCCTCTTTATAAAGATTTCCCAAATTAAAGCATGATGGAGGATGTTTCTTTGAACATGATTTCTCAAAAAAATCTTTAGCTTTTATAAAATCTCTTGATTCCATTTCATTCAAACCAAGAAAATAACAACCTTCTGGATTTTTTGATTTACAAGATTTTTCAAAAAATGGGATCGATTTCTCTATAAGCTCCGCATTCCATAAGATTTTACCAACCATAACACATTCTATCTTTGCATTACAATCATGTTCTGTCTTTAAGCCCTCTTTTATAACAATATTGCAAGCTTCTTTACCATCGTTAAAACATTGCTGAACATATATACTCCACTCTTCTGAAGTCATATTGTCTGACATACTTTTACGGATAGAATCAAAATCATCTGCGATACAAAAAGAATACATAACAAATATAATAATAAAATATACCTTAACCATTTGCCATTTCCTTATTAAATTTGTTTGTATAATTTTACAATATTTGATAAAAAAATGCCACATAATAACAATACAATTATATTTTTATGATAAATAAAAAAATCTAACATACATTTGTATGCTTGAGTGCAACTTTAACCCAATCTTTTATGTATTTGTAAGAATAGTATATTAAAAATTATATAACCAACCACTAAATTCTAATGTATAGTTCATGTAACCATAATAATTGCCTGACTTAAAAGTTTAAATAACTAGGGAAGATTTCATTCAGAATCTAAATTTATGAGATTTTAATCTTATATAAACAAAAAATCAATAGCTACAAACTAGATTCTAATAAATCCTATCAAACACATATATTAAACTCCTTGGTTTATATCTAATACATACCGAATTAATGTTTTAATATATTCTATATTTCACAATAAAACAATAAGATAAAGAACCCAATTATCAACCAATCTTAACTAAGCAATTTAGTTATATATCCATTAAATTGTTTAACTATATTATCTATACAAGTATCTAACTATTTAATTATTTGGTTGTTTAGCATATTAACTATCTAATAGTAAATTTCTTAACTATATGCTATTTATTCTAGTTTATATAGTTATTCAATAATACAATCATTGAATCTGTAGAAATAATGAAAGAATATGAAGTTTATATAGCTATTCAATAATACAATACAATCATATAACCCATATAGTTAAGCATATTGGTTAAATGATATAACTATATAACCACCCAGCTATCTAGCCATGTATTATCTAATCTACATTCTATATTTGCTTAACTATGTATATTATTTAACTATATAGCTACTCAACTA
>JARHYT010000078.1 GCA_029264775.1 Helicobacter sp.
GCTGTAGTATATGGTAGTGGCACAAGAGGCGGGGTTGTAAATATTGTTACAAAAAAGCCAAGCAAGGATTATGCAAGGTTTAATTTACGCGGCAATAGCTTTGATGTGTGGAATACTTTAGGTGGTGCTATACAGCATAGAGTTTAGTGCTAGACAAGATTTATTCTCTATACTTAATTTACAAGAATCTTTTAGCTATTTATACTCTAATGTATTGAAAGGTAGAGCAAAGGATGGTAAAGACGGCATTTTAGAGGAGAATAAACCTATCCCCTATGTGCCACTTATGAAAATCACACTTAATGCAGATGTAGAGGCATTTAGCATGGGTAAGCATAGTTTGCATGTGTGGAGTAATAATAGCTATTATGGTAACTCTGTGGATAATAGGCAGATTGATATGAATAAAAATGGGTATTTTTTAAATGATTTAGGTATAACTTATACTTATGGTGATTTTAATCTATCATGTGGTGTTCGCAATGTCTTTGACTCTTTTTATATAGTATATCAGGATACAAAATTTGGTGCAGATGGCAAATTGCAACCGGGTTCTTATCTAGCAGGTGAAGGTAAAGGCAAATATAGTTTTTAATGTGTAATAGATAATCAATCTTTAATTGCACTCTTTAATGATAGCTGCTTATATTGAGTCTAAATGTATGTTAATTGTGATAAAATTTCACAATCATAACTTAGGGGATAATATGAGATTATTTATATACGCTATTTTGTCATTTTTAATCTTTGTTGGTTGTAAGGATTCTAAACACGACATAGAGGAGTTAGAAAATGTATCGCTTGAGGGGGAAGGCTGGATTTTTAATACTCAATATATAAAAGCAATAGATGATTCTAGTTGGGAAAAATTATCTATTAGCGCATTAAATAATTATAAGGATTTTAAGATTGATTTAAGTTTTATATCAACAGGCAAACCGCAAACATGTGGGCTATATGCAAAAGGTGTGTTAGTCAGCGAACATAGGTTTAATAAAAACAAAAAGCATGCAAAAAAGTTTTTATTGAGTCCAAACTTAATACCAAATACTAAAATTTGGCTAACACAAGAATCTAGTGCAAATACATATTCTGTTATCCTTGAAATATCTGATATGGTAAGTTTTATTGGTGCATGTGGAGACGCACATCAGTATGTTGTTGGAAAATATGAAGCAACTAAATAAGTTATGATTATTTAGCTATTCTATAAGAATATGATTTTATAATATGTTTTTAAATAGCTTTTGTTGTAAAATTATGCTTTATATATTTGCTTACATTAAGCTATAGGAGTTGGGTTATGAGATATTTACTCTTAACGAGAGGTATGCCATTTTGCGGTAAAACAACTTGGATACAAAAATATAATTTAGAGAATTATACTCTTAGTGTTAGCGTATTCAAGACTTTTACTAAAAGCCCATTACTTAATGATTCTGGAAATATTTGTATCGCAGGCTATAATGATAAAATTGCTTTTCAAATGCTTTTTACTGCATTAGAGATTCGCATGTCAAGGGGTGATTTTGTAATTATAGAAGACAATCATATATCAAAATCATATTTTAGTAATTATAAAGAGATAGCAAAGTTATATGCATATAGAATAGTAATCGTTGATTTTAGCGATATTCCATTGGATACTATCATAAATAGGAGTAGGGCATTATCACAAAGTCATATTGATAATGTGTATAGCGTGGAACAATTGCAAGCAATGTATAATGATATGAATAATCTATCTGTGCCTATCAAATGTGATATTATTAAACCAGATGATATAAAGATGTTTTTAGAATCCAAACCATGTAATCTAAATGGATATAAAGTTATACATCATATCGGGGATATACAAGGTTCTTATTCTGTGCTTGAAAAATATATAGGTAGAATCAAAGATGATGAATTTTATATATTTCTTGGTGATTACATAGACAGAGGATTCCAAAACTATGAGGTGCTAGACTTTTTACTAACTATCATGGATAGACACAATGTGTGTTTGCTTGAAGGAAATCATGAAAAATGGTTATGGTTATGGGCAAATGATAGAAACATAGATTCAAAAGAATTTAGACTAAATACGCAAATAGAGCTTGAGCATAAAGGATTTAGTAAGAGTAACGCAAAAAGATTGTATGGTAAATTAAAGACATATTTTTATTATAGATTCCATGATAAAATGGTAATTTGTACGCATGGAGGGCTTTCGAATATGCCAAAGAATCCGATGCTACTAAGCTCATCTCAATATATACATGGTGTTGGTTCTTATTTAGATACAGACATCATAGCAAAGTCATTCACACAAAATACACCAAATAATTTCTATCAATTTTTTGGACATAGGAATAAATCAGAATTGCCTATATGCGTTCATGATAGAAACTTTGTTATGGAATCTAAAGTAGAATTTGGCGGATACTTGAGAGCTATACAATTAAATCAACATGGATTTACAGATAAAAGCATAAAAAATAACCTGTTTATATCAAAAGAAGAAAAAGATTTAAAAAGAAACCTACAAAAATTCATTATATCGAATGAAAAAAGTAAAAAAGCAAGTTTTGTTACGCAAGATAATTTCTCATTTTTATACTTAAAAAAACATGTGAAAGATATTAATGAGTCTAATTACCCATTTTACCCTCTCATAGTTGATACAAAAAAATGGCAAATAGTGGGTAGAGGTTATGATTTAACTACAGATAAAACCTTATTGTATAAAACTAATAAGGAAGAATTTTTCAGTCATTTGCAATTCCCACTATATGCAGTAAGAAAGCAAATAGGTACAAGAATTGTTGTTTCTTATAACAATTCATCATTTCACGCATTTGATACATATAATGCAAAAAAGTTAGATAATTTACCAAGTTATCTAAATAATAAAGACAAGCAAGACAAAATATCGGCTATATTAAAGAATCATTCATATTCATTTGTAATCTTGCAAACATTAGTAAATCATAATGTTTTGCTTGATATATTCCCAAATGATTTACTTGCTCTGAAACTATCAGATAGCAACAAAGAAGAAATAGGGCGTATATTAAATATAGATACAAGAAATGTGTATTGCAATATAGATAATATAGACATGTTAATGAATTTTATAAAATCAGTAGATGAGTATAATTTGGAAGTTGCAAGAAGTTTGCAAGATACAAATTTGCATTTATATGTATTAAATTGGAGTAACTCATTACAAAAACAAGAGATTTTTAGCAAGCAATTATCATTAGATTCTAATATAGAATATAGCAATGATTGCTATGATTTTTTAAATGATTTTATAATTTTTGATAGTTCGGGTAATTTCTTTGAATTGCCATTATTTTATGGCAATGAACTACAGGCTATCAATCATTTAATAAAAATTTGGTGTATTCATGGAGATATTACTAAGCTACAATGGATAAATAACGCATTTAGAGAGCTTTTTTACACATGGTTTATAGATTATAGCAAAGTAAATGTATGGCACAATCAACCTGCAGAATGGATACAAAATAAGTTTTTACAATTTATGCATGGATTGATGTAATGAACATTTGTATTTCAATAGAATCTAAACACATATATTTAATCTCATAGTACTATGATTCTATTATATATACAATTAAGAATACAATAATTTATTGTATATTTTTCAATTTATGCCTTGTAATATAGTAATTTGTTAATGAAACAAAAACATGCTTTCATATTTTACAAATAGTTTTTTAATATTTATATAGCCTGTATTAGTTATTATCTTTTGCCTGTTTTTCTCTCAATATTGACATTATTGCTTCTTTTGTTTTTGGATTTGTTTTATAATCTTTGATCATTTCCTCTAAAACCTCTAATATGGTATCAAAATCTTTCGGATTTTCCGCTCTAAACTTTAGTATGTTATCAATAATGTCAATACTAGATTCTGCCTTTATATCTAAATCTTTTGCACTTAATTTATCGATACTATCTTTTAGGTTTATTCCTAATTTTGCTAGCTTTGCAAATAAAAAAGGATTTTTTATAAAATATTTAAGAAAAATACTTCCTATATTTTTTAAAACAACTTTATAAAAATTCATATAAACCTCCAAACACTATAAATAATTGTATTATATCATACTAAAACTACATACTGCATGATAATTAATGTAAGATAATTGCTGCCATATTGTTACTAAATTATTTGTATATTGTGTAGAATCTGTAAAATATGCTTAGATAATATACTTAATCTTGTTTGTAATATTTCATAGTAGATACAAATTGGGTAGTTTTGATTGTGAAAAATTATCTCGCATTGTTACGCACAATTGCTATTTATTGGTTAAAATCTTAAGCTTATAATGACAGAATCTAGTTTTGTATTTCAAGCACAACAGATTTTGTTATTTGTTTTTATCTATCTAAGGGGTTTTTGCATGGGTTTAAAATCAGACATTTGGATTAAAGAAATGAGTAAAAACGGCATGATAAAGCCATTTTGTGAAAAACAAATAGGAAAAAATATTGTTAGTTATGGTTTATCAAGCTATGGATATGATATTCGTGTAGGTAATGAATTTATGATTTTTACAAATATAGGAGCTACAATAGTTGATCCAAAGTGTTTTGATGAACAAAATGTGGTTGAGATAAAAACAGATAGTAATGGGTATTGTATTGTGCCACCAAATTCTTTTGCGTTGGCAAGAACGATTGAATATTTTAAAATACCTCGTAATGTCCTTGCTATATGTCTTGGAAAAAGTACATATGCTAGATGCGGAATTATTGTGAATGTTACACCTTTTGAGCCGGAATTTGAAGGGCATATAACAATAGAAATATCAAACACAACACCATTGCCTGCTAAAATTTATGCAAATGAGGGTATAGCACAAGTATTATTTTTTGAGGGCGACGAGCCATGCGAGATAAGCTATAAAGATAAAAAGGGTAAATATCAAGGACAAGTAGGCATTACATTGCCAAGAGTATTAAAGTAATTATAATAATAAATAATACTTTATTTTAATGGGTGGGATATTTTAGCACATTTTAAGATTAACATGCTAGAATCATATTTTATCTATTGATTTGTTTCTTGTGTATTTTAAGGAGATATTTTGGACACGGATAGTTACCAGTCTTTTACTATGATTTTGTTAGCATTTATTCTTATATTATTAAATGCTTTTTTTGTTTTATCTGAATTTGCTATGGTTAAGGTTAGACGCTCTCGCCTTGAGGAATTAGTAAAGCAAAACAATCAAGTTGCAAAGCTTGCTTTGAAGATGTCTTACTCTCTTGATAGCTATTTATCTGCCACTCAATTAGGCATTACTCTTAGTTCCTTGGCATTAGGTTGGGTTGGGAATTATGTTACATCTTTTATCTTGCATGGCATGCATGTTATATTTGTTGCTAACGCACAGATTTTAGATACAATAAGTCTAGTTATTTCATTTAGTCTTGTAACACTCTTGCATGTGATTTTAGGTGAAATTGTTCCAAAATCCGTTGCCATTGCTAAGAGTGAAATTGCATTTTTAGCAATAGCTAGACCGCTATATTTGTTTTGGCTTATATTTTTTCCTGTAATTAAATTTTTTGATTTTGCATCATCACTATTTTTAAAAATATTAAAAGTTCAGGCACATTCAGAAGCTCATAGCGATGAGGAATTAAAAATTATTGTTGGGGAAAGTTTAAAAGGTGGTTTTTTAGATTCTATAGAAGGAGAAATTATTAAAAATGCAGTAGATTTTTCTGATACCCTTGCAAGAGAAATTATGACGCCTAGAAAAGATATGATATGTCTTGATAAAACATTGAGTTATGAAAAAAATATAGAAACTATCATATCTGAACCAAACCACACAAGATACCCATATTGCAACGGCAGTAAAGATGAGATTCTAGGTATTATTCATATAAGAGATGTGCTTGCATCAAATATAAAAAATGATTATAAGCCTATGGAATTTGATTCTTTTGTTAGAAAAATGTTAATTGTTCCAGAGAGTGCTTCAATTTCTCAAATTTTAGTTAAAATGAACAAGAAAAAGGTTGATACAGCCCTTGTAATTGATGAGTATGGCGGTACTGCTGGCATGATTACTGCACAAGATATAATGCATGAGGTTATGGGTAATATTGTGATGGATACAAAAGAAGATTATGATTTTAAAAAGATAGAGGACAAAGTATATGAAGTTGATGGTAAAGTTGATTTAGAAAAGATTGAAAGTACATTTGGTTTTGAATATGATGAAGAATTAATACAAGTTACTATAGGCGGGTATGTATTGAATCTATTTGGAGATATGCCTAATATAGGAGATGTTATAAGTGATACAAAGTGCCAATATGAAGTTTTAGCTATAGAAGATACAAGGATAAAAAAAGTTAAAATTACTTTAACTTGATTGTGTAGTAAATATTGGATTTAATTATAAAACAACATAATTATCTTAAATTTAAGGATTTATTTGAAACTTAACACTATTATATGTTCTTATGCGTTTTTTGCTTTACTTGTGTTTAACATGCTTGCACTTTTAAGCTCTGAATTTTTACCCATTTTTTCGCAAGTTTTTTTATTACTTGCACGAGATGGACGCATATACGATATTTTTTCTTCCATATTTTTATGTTTAGCAATACTTACATTATTAATTGTACCAGTTAGAATATACAGCAAGAGAGCTATATTTGGAAAGACTGCACCATTTATTGTAACCATAATTTCAATGGCTATATTATGCGTTCTTTGTATTCTTTTGTTTTGGTTATGGGATAAAGCCTTTTTAAAAGATATAGGTATAATGGAGCTAGAAACAACTTATGATGATTTTACCCTGTACTCCTATATAACATCTGTTAAGTTTGTTGTATTTATTACATGTTGGATTCTACTTGTAATTATGCCCTTATTATATAAATCACTAGTTTTAAAATTAAATATAAAAAATAGATTAAGTAAGTCATTGTTGATATTAGAGCCAAATATGACTACAATTGTGATTTTTATGTGTGCAATTGCCTTTCATCCATATTTTTCTAATTTACAAAGTAAATATATTTACATTCCATGCTTCATTATATCTAGTTGTTTGCTTATTTATGTGATATTTAAAGATAATGTTGAGTTTGGATTCTATGAATACGCAAATATAATATTTCTTGCATTTGGAATCTTATGTTTTGTTCTTTGTAGTGAAAGTATGTTAAGAAGTGATTTTTTTAACGCACAATTTACATTTTATATGTTAGGAATCTATTCTTGGTGTGCTTCATGGGCTTACAATCAAGAAATAGTAAGCAATGAAATTTTTTCATAAAGGAATCATGTGAATATTGTTTTTTTTGGTACGCCTATATTTGCAAAAGAGATTCTACAAAATTTGATGTTACAGCATAGAGTGTTGGCTTTAATTACCCAGCCAGATAAATTATTTGGTAGAAAAAAAATCTTAAAAGCACCGGATACAAAGGAATATGCAATTACAAAAAATTTACCATGCTTTCAACCTGAAAAAAGTAAAGATATTATCCATATTTTGCAGAATATAGATTCACAAACAAAAATTGATGCTATTGTTGTGGTAGCATATGGCAAAATTTTATCAAAAGATATTGTAGAAAATTTTAAGTGTATAAATCTACATGGTTCTATACTTCCATATTATCGCGGTGCAAGCCCAGTTCAAACGAGCATAATACATAACTATAAGCATTTTGGATTAAGTGTTATAATGATGAATGAAGGATTAGATAGCGGAGATATAATAATAAAACAAGAGATTGATAAAAGTTTGGTGCAAAACAAGACAATACAGGAGGTATTTGAAATTCTTGTGCCTTATGGTGTAAATCTAATCAATCATAGTTTATTCCAGATCAAAGAAAATAAGCTAGAGCTATTGGCACAAAACCATCAGCAAGCCACATATTGCCCAAAAATAAATAAGCAAGATTGCTATATTAATTTTTGTAATGCCTATGAATGTTACTTGCATTTTTTAGCATTAGCCAATATTGGAGTATGGACAAAATACAAAGATACAATATTAAAAATTAACGAAATAGTTAGTTATGAAGTAGATAAGGAATATCATAGCAAAGGCATTATATTGGAAACAAATAAAACTATGGCTTGCATATCATGCAATAAAGGTTCTTTATGGATAGAATCCGTAACACCGCAAAATAAGTCTAAAATGTCTATAATAAGTTTTTTACAATCTCAAAAGTTAAAAGTAGGCGATATTTTGCAATTAGAATAAGGTATCATATGTCCCCCCTGATATATTATAAACTTATTAATCTATATTTTATACGCAATAGAAACTAACACCAGCTATATCCCTCGTCTTAATCTCATTTTTACTAAGCATGTTTGTAAGTGTTTTATAACTATTTTCTGTAAGCAATATTTCACAATCTTTTTGCGTTAATGGACGCCTTTTCAATAACTCAATAATTTCTAGGTTTGTTAGCTCTCTAGGTGTTATATTTATGTTATTATCTTTTCTTGTAACAACGCATACATTCATATTTTTATAAACATTGCTTAATTCATAGAGTTTATCATTGCTTACAGGCTTAACATTATGTGAGCTTGGTCTATCTATTGTTGATATATCTACTCTTTTTATATTTATTGTGCTTAAAAATTCAGCTGTTTTTGTGTTAGATTCTATGTCATCATTTAATCCATTGACTATTAAAACCTCTGCTACTAAATCCCCTTTAAATTCATTGGAGAAATCTTTAATACCCTTTTTAATGGAATCTAAATTAAGTGTTTTGCTAGGTTTATCTACTCTTTTAAAGTTCTGCAGAACGGCAGAATCAATAGAAAATTTTACAATATCAAAATATTTTAATGCTTCCTTTTTGATACCAAAAAGAGAACCATTGCTTAATATCAATGTTTTTATGTTTGGATATAATTTTAAATTCTCTTTAACTTCTACTATTAATTCTTTTAGAAATGGATACAAAGTAGGTTCTCCATTTGCACTAAATGTTAAAACCTGTATGTCAGAATATTGTTTTAAAGCCTCTTTTATTGAATCTATAATTATACTTACAGGAATCACGGAGGTTTGAGTATCTACTGGTTTTCTTGCACTTAATTCACAATATACACAATCAAAATTACATTGTTTTATCTTAGGGCTTAAATCAACACCTAAACTCACACCAAATCGCCTAGATAATATAGGTCCAAAAACAATTTGCATTTCGTACCCTTTGTAAGTTGTTTGTATAATATTAGCATACAATTATACCCCAGTATTAAATCGTTTTCAATATTACTAGAATACTGCTAATTTATGATATAATAGTTGCAGTTTTTTGAAAGGATATTGATGGGCATAAGGCAATCTAAGGGCTTTAAGTTATTAATGAGGGGTGATTTTGTTGGATTTTATTTGCATTTTGAGAAGTCTTTCACAAAAAGGATTGAAACATTTAAAAAGAAAATGTCGTTATTTTTGTTTCCATTGAATAGGGTTTTATTATTAAAGATTTATCCTAAGTTGGTTCTAGGTAAAGAACAGTATAAACATTTTTTATTGCTGCAACAAGATTTAACTTCAAATGGGGGCATGCATAGATAAGCCACATTGTACACTTAAAACAAACTATATAGAATTTCTTGATACTATTAGATATCAATTAGAAACTCTTCAACCAAGTCTTGATATACTGAAAGAGGAAGATTATAATAATATTAGGTCAAAGGCTGTTTTATCCATTACTTCTAGGATTAATGCTTTAAGGCATGTTAGCGAGATAAAATATATTACATTTGAAGAGATATTAGAAGATAAGGCATTTGATACATTTGTAAGATTATCTAAATATTATGGTTTTAATCCTCCAAATGATAGAACAATATTTGAAGCAAAAGTAAATGGTGGCGTGTTGTTGGGGCTTTTACCAAGAGTATTGTATGTA
Organism: Helicobacter sp.; assembly: GCA_029264775.1. Classification (GTDB taxonomy): domain Bacteria; phylum Campylobacterota; class Campylobacteria; order Campylobacterales; family Helicobacteraceae; genus Helicobacter_A. The sequence continues at coordinate 9,955 of JARHYT010000078.1, forward strand.
AATGATATGGATAGAGATTGCATGTTTATTGAACATGATGTTATAGATTCTAGCATAAATGATTTGGAATCTATACATAAAAAAGATAGTTTAAAAATAATAATAACAACACCGCAGATACAAGATAAAGACACATTGATAGATATTAGTAATATCTTAGAATCTAAGCCATTTAGCAATTTATATCTATTGATTAGCGCAGATGATTATGATACCTTACAAAAAAATACTCCTTTGTTTGTAGCGACTAAGGAGTATTTAGATGGGTTTGTTAAAGAGTTACAAAGACGGGCAAATATAGAGAACAATAAAAGATTAAATGAAAATGATATATTGCAAAAGTTTAGAGACGACAAGGAATTAAGATTACATTATAAAGAGATATTTGATTCACAATTACAACATATAAAACAAAATCGTCCAGACATTGTGGCAAACTGGAAATATTATTTACAATTTGAGGCTATCAAGCCTTGATTTAATTTTTAAGGTCGTTTTGTGTAATGTTTATATTAGAATCCAATGACTGATAATAGCAACGCCACGCATGCACTTATCAGAGTATAGTGTGTACGCTAGTTGTCTCTAGCCGCGACAAACCTAAATCTTAGATTTTATAAAGCTACTCATTTCTGATACTATTTCTTCAATTGTTCTTTCACCATTGATTACATGCAAAATCCCATTTTCCTTATAAAATTTTTGTATCTCTTCTAATGGTTCTAAATAAACATTCATGCGATTTTTAAACACTTCTGCATTGTCATCAGCACCTCTTGCCCTACCTAAAACTCTATCTTTAGCAACCTCTTCACTTACTTGCACTTCTATAACATTTATTAATTTTATGTTATTGTCTTGTTGCAATACTTTGTCAAGCTCATTCATTTGTTCAACACTACGCGGGTATCCATCAATCAAAATAATATCTTTTGGTGAATTTTTAATAGCATTTACTATTGTTTTTACTACTATATCAAGAGGCACAAGATTACCTTTGCTTGTAAAGCTTTCAATTAGCTTACCTTGTTCGCTACCGCTAGCAATCTCTACTCTTAGTAAATCACCTGTAGAATAATGTGCTATGCTATTATTCTCTTCTGCTATCTTTTGTGCGTCTGTTGTCTTACCGCTACCGGGTGCACCAATAATCAAAAATAACTTTTTCATAAAAACTCCTTACTTTAAATTATTAACTTTAATATGCAATTCATTTAGCTGTGCTTGAGATACAATGCTTGGTGCATCCATAAGCAAACAGCTAGCCTTTTGTGTTTTTGGAAATGCTATAACCTCTCTTATGCTTGATGCTCCGCTTAAAAGCATAATCAATCTATCAAATCCAATAGCAAAGCCACCATGCGGTGGTGCTCCATATTGCAATGCTTCCAATAGGAAACCAAATTTATTTTGTGCTTCTTTATCGCTTATTTGCAGTAATTCAAAAATCTTTTTTTGTATATCTTGTTTGTGTATCCTTATGCTACCGCCACCTAGCTCTACACCATTTAGCACAATATCATAAGCTATAGATTCTATCTTTTCTAGATCTGTCTCATCAATATTTTTAGGCATAGTAAAAGGATGGTGAAGTGCCTTTATGCCTTCATCTGTTTTTTCAAACATTGGAAAATTTACAACCCACAAAAAACTTAATTTTTTAGAATCTATCATGCTTAATTGTGATGCAATCTCTAATCTCAATCTGCCCATGTAGTCCCAAACTATCTGTTTTGCTCCAGCACCAAAAAATATAATATCACCCTTGTTAGCTCCAACTCTTTTTATTAATTTTTCTAGCATATTTGGCTTGATAAATTTTACTATCGGACCTTTTAATGATTGCTCTATACTAACTTCATCAAATGATACACATTCATCTTTCACTTGTATATATGCCAAACCTTTTGCACCGAAATCACGCACAAATTTTTCTAAATCTGATAACTTTTTTCTGCTAAAAAATGTATCTCCCCCCTTGACACATAAAGCCTTAAAACGATTATTATTAGAATCTAATGCAATTTGCTTAAAAATATCATTGCTTGATTCTGTAAATAAATCTGAAACTTCTATTAAAGGCATATCAAATCTTAAATCTGGTTTATCACTACCATAAGATTCCATAGCGTCATTATAATTCATTAATGGAATCTCATAATCAATTTCCTTTCCACAAGACTTAAATATTTCTAGTATTAAACCTTGTGCGATTTGCATAACATCTTTATCTTCACAAAAACTCATTTCAACATCTATTTGTGTAAATTCTGGTTGCCTATCCGCACGCAAATCTTCGTCTCTAAAACACTTTGCTATTTGGTAATATCTTTCAAATCCGCTCATCATTAATAATTGTTTAAATAATTGAGGGCTTTGGGGTAGGGCATAAAATTCTCCATCATGTACACGGCTAGGCACAAGATAATCCCTCGCACCTTCTGGTGTAGCCTTTGTTAAAATAGGGGTTTCCACCTCTAAAAATCCATTAGATTCTAAAAACTTTCTTGCTACACTTGCGACTTTTGAGCGTAGCTTAAATATCTCAAGATTTTTTGTATTTCTTAAATCAAGATAGCGATATTTTAATCTTAATTCCTCATTTACGCTTTCGTCACCTATTATTATTGGGGTGGTTTTAGATCTATTTTCTATAACGAGAGATTCTAGGATTACTTCTATTTCACCCGTCTTTAGCTTAGGATTATTTAATCCCTCGCCTCTAGCTCTAACTTTACCTTTTGCTAACAATACATATTCATCTCTAACGCTTGAGGCGACTTCATGTGCCTTAGTGCTTGGATCTGCAACAAGCTGTATAATCCCGCTTTTATCACGCAAATCTATGAATACAATACCGCCATGATCCCTATAGCTATTGCACCACCCACAAAGTGATACTTCTTTGCCAATATCATTTGAATCTAAATCAGTGTTGTAATGTGTTCGCATTATATTCCTTAAAAATTTTTAACAAAGTTTGTATGTATGAATTAAACATAACACATAACAATTATATGTTAAGTTTAATATCAATGTGTTGTAATATTTATCTTACAAGATGTATTTTTAAATTGTCGCGTACAAGGACTACGCCTTCAAAATTCTTTTCAACCATAAAAGTACCTATAAATGCTCTCAAAAAAGAATCTTCAAATTCCATAACTTCTTTTGGATAGCACATTTTTCTTGTGCTGGCTCCCTCGCTTATAGTGATTTGTTGGGGATTTGTGCTATGCACATAAGGAGACATGAAGTTATTACAACCTACAACGCCCACAATTTGATTGTTATTTATTTGGATAAATGCCCCCTCAACTTGATCTGGAACTCTTATAAATGCCCCGTCAAGCTCTATGATACTAATACGCCAATCACCAAGTAGATTAATTGGTTTTCTAGTCATCTGTTGTGATTCTTGTTTTAACTGAAAATGCTCCGCATGTGCATGTATGCTAGAAAATGGCAAAGCCAAACAAGCACCTAAAACTAAACATGGAATCAATCCTCTTAAGTTTGTCTTTTTTTCACTTTTTTGCATCATTTCGTATCCTTATAATGGTGATATACAGAAACAAGTATTGAATTGTTTCATACAATTTTGCAATTATAACAAAATTATTATTCTTTTTTAAAACAAAACTTAAAATAATATTTGTAATAGTAAAATTTTATATCGTTATTTAATAAAATATCTGTGTTTTTCCTTTCTATGTTGAGTATGAGATATAAATAATATAGGCTTTATGGTTTAAGTATAAAATTCAATATCAATATAATATTATTTAGTTGTAGAATATATTACAAAGCATCAATCTTACATTTTAATTGTGATTTTGTGTGTTTAATATTGGTAAAAAGTAATTAATAATATTTTAATTCAAACTGCTATAAAATTTAGTATATAAATAGTATTAATTCTTATTATTTATAATTTCAGTTTCTATAAAAATAATGAAAAATATAACATATATTTAAATATAAAAAGACTTTATTTATCATTCAAGGCTTTCAAAAAATCCTCATAAACTTTACTCAATTCATTTTCTTTTAATGCTAACTCATTTTTGCATTTTTGCAAATATTCTTCATATTTATCTTTATCTAACATATTTTCTAATACTTTTAAACGACATAAAATATATTCAAACATTGTTAAATTAATATCTGGTAGCTTTGTTGTTGTGGGCTTTTCGTTTATTTCTTTTTTATCTTGCTTAATGATAACTTTTGCAGGGATTCCAACTGCTGTTGAATTAGATGGCACATCCTTTATCACAACAGAATTTGAACCAATCTTTACATTTTCTCCTATAACAATATCACCTAATACCTTAGCACCTGCCCCTATTGTTGTATTGTGTAGTATGGTGGGATGCCTTTTTGTTTTTTCTAAACTAACACCGCCCAAACTAACACCCTGATATATTGTTACATCATTACCAATTTGTGCGGTTTCTCCAATTACAATACCTATACCATGATCTATAAATATCCTTCTACCTATGTATGCTGCAGGATGAATATCAATGTTTGTTATGAATTGATTCCATCCCATTATAATCCTAGCTAATAATTTAAATCCTCTTTTATAGAGCCTATGTGCGATTCTATGATGTATAGTAGCGATTACACCATGATAGTTAAAAAATAACTCTAAAAAATTACTATACGCTGGATCTTTTATCTGCGGTGTTTTAAGATCTTCTTTGATTTGTTTAAATAGTGATAATTCATCTTTATTGATGATATTATTTCTATTGTCAATATAGTTATTCTTTGTAACATTGTCTTGTATTTCCATATTTTCAACCTTATAAATATCAAATAACTTTAATGAATTTATACAATATTACCATACAAACATAAAATATTATGTATTCACAATGTATATAAGCAATTATGCTAATAATATTTAAAACTATAAAAATAATAAAAAAACATGAAAAATAAACTACATATTCAGAAAAAATTATTATAATTTCACGACTTGTAAATTCAAGAGCTAGGAGAAATGGATGCTAAAAAATATGAATGTGCGTTGGAGATTAAGGCTATTTCCATTACTACTTATTATTATATTTGCTATCATTTATTGGAGTTTTAAGGATAGTAGCATATTGGCTTCAAAAAGATTAAAACAAGCTGATGTTGTGTCTGCTATTCAAATAAAGTTTTTAAGAGTTGTTCAGGAATTTTATAGAGATGGTTACAGCAAAGAATCCTATACTACACTTAGTGTTAAGATAGATGGCGTTATCACAGAGCTAAGACAATTTCATGAAACTTTATTCACCGATGAAGCTAAAGCAATGTCAAATAGCTTAATTAAAGATTTTGAAGAATACAAAGCAGTGCTAGATGGAATAATATTATCTTATAACACAAATTCTACAGAACAAAATTATTATTCTAAAAATACCGAAGAGTTATCGCAAATAAGAAGGAAAGCCACAGATGAATTCAGCAATTTTGTTCACTGGTTTAATTTTCAAGTTACAAATACTTTTGAGCACATTGATAATATTATGATTATAGTATTACTATGTTCAATTGTTATATTTACAATATTATCAATTATTATAATAAGAGGCATTATAAATCCACTCAAAAAAATACAAGATGGTGTTATGTCTTTTTGTAGATATGTAAGTAATGAAACCCATGAAATAAAAGCAATAGAAATAGAAGGTAAAGATGAATTTGGTGTGATGTCAAATGCGATAAATCAAAATATTCAAAAAGTTCGGGCTGGATTGCAGCAAGACAACCAAATGATACAGGAAACAGCAGGGATTGTAAAAAAGGCTAGTATTGGGTATTTAAATTTACATATAAGTAGCGTGCCAAGTAGCCCTAGTTTAATTGAACTTCAAAAGCTTTTAAATAATTTATTGCAAACATTCTATTCAAATATATCACAAGTTCATAGTGCGTTAGATACATATGCTAATAATGATTTTACTAGTAGAATTGATGATTCTAAACTAGAAGGCATGATGAAAAAGCTTTTTACAGGAGTTAATCACATGGGAGATGAGATTGCTAGCATACTAAAGATACAATTAAATCTAGGTGAGATATTGCAAAATAAATCTAAAGATTTACATGATTCTATGAATGCTTTGACAGATTCCATGAATACGCAGACTTCTAGTTTGCAACAAACAGCAGCTTCAATTGAAGAAATTACAAGTTCAATGCACAATATAGAGAATAAAACCTCTGATGTAACAGCACAAAGTGAAGATATAAAAAATGTTATTGATATTATCAAAGATATAGCAGATCAAACAAATCTATTAGCACTTAATGCAGCAATAGAGGCAGCTAGAGCTGGAGAACATGGTAGGGGCTTTGCAGTTGTTGCAGATGAGGTGAGGAAGTTAGCAGAAAGAACATCAAAAAGTTTAGGTGAAATTGAGGCTAATACAAATATGTTAGTGCAAGGAATAAATGAAATGACAGAATCCATTAAAGAACAAGTGATAGGTATTAGTCAAATAAATACTGCCGTAGCACAGCTTGAGAACATAACACAGGAAAATACAAATATTGCAAATAGAAACAATGAAACTGCGAATGAAGTTTCTAAAATGGCATTTGATTCTGTAGAAGATTCTAAGCGAAGAAAATTTTAATATAATTAAAGCTTTAACCTTAATGGTTAGTTAATATTTTTATTTTAATAATTATTACTTGTTTCTGGCGATATGTACTAGATTCTATGGTACTATTAGTAGTATTGCATAAAACATATTGCTAATTAGTATTTAAATTATTTATTGTAATTGAGATACAATACATCAAATTTTATTTAGATTCTATAAACAAACTAATCATGTATGATTAATAAGGGAGTGCCTAACTTCCCAAATATTGATTTTTTGATAGATGAGAAAAATTACACTCATAAAATTGAACTAAATCATAAATTTTCACAATTTGCAAAAATGATTGATTGCAATAGGGAGTTAATTTTTAAGTCATATGAAATACAGGCAAAGGCAGATTCAAATTTATATTGTAGTGTAAAAAATAAGAGTGGTTTATTAAGAGGTGATATAGGACTTTGTAAGCATAGAAACTCTTTTAAACTAATCAGCGGTAAAAAACCTGCTACATGGTATTTTGGAGAAAGAGGAGAAAACCAAAGGAATTACATGGTAAAACAGGGTAATATTTTACATGTTGAGATGACAAATTATGTAAATTTATAAACACTGCTATAATAAAATTAATTTAACAATAAATTAGTATCAAATTAATTATAAATTAGCATTAATTCAATAATAATATGGTATAATACCATTGAAATATAAAAAGGATTTAAAATGGTTATTGCGATAACGAATGAAAAAGGCGGAAGTGGCAAAACAACATTAAGTGTTAATCTAGCTGTGAAATTAGCACAAGAAGGCAATGATATATTACTTATGGATTCTGACCCGCAAAGAAGTGTAGAAGCCTTTGTTAATATAAGAACAAATGAAGAACATGAATTTCTTTTTACATCTGTTTCAAGAACAGGAGATGGATTAACAAAAGAAATTAAAAGTTTAGAGAAAAAATGTGATTGCATCATTATTGATACAGGTGGTAGAGATTCCAAAGAAATGAGACAAGCTTTAATTGTTGCAGATATTATTATTGTACCAACTATACCAAGTCAATATGATGTAGCTGTATTAGACAAAATGATAAAAATATGCGATGAAATTAATGTTATAAATCCACAAGTAAAAACACTCATATTAATTAACAAGGCAAGCCCAAATCCATTTTTGATTAATAAGGTTAAAGATTTACAAGCTTACATAAGTGAGAAAAATTTAAATAATCTCAAACTTATGAGAAATGTTATCTATGAAAGAGAGGCATACAAAAATGCAACAGGTTTAGGTTTAGGCATTACAGAATACTGCGATGAAAATGACAAAGCATATAATGATTTTATTAAATTCTATGATGAATTATTATATGAAATTAACGCAATGAGTATGCAAGAGCAAATAAGTTAGTAATATATAGAAAGGAAACAACATGACTTTAATAATTACAAATGTAAAAGAGGAATTTGTAAAGAATTTCAAAGATTTAGCAAATGAAATACATGCAGATGTTAAAATATGTGAGCAAGAAATAGAAAATGAGTTACAATATACAGAGAATGGCTATACAAAAGAATTTGAAAAACAAATATTGCAAGATATACAAGAAGTAGAAATTCAAAGAAAAAATGGCACTCTTAAAACTTACGATAGTGTCAAAGAGGCATTTGAAAGTGAAGGCATAATTTAGTATGTATAAACTTCACTTAACAAAAAGATTTACTAAGGAAGCAAAAAGGCTAAATCCGCAAGATTTAAAGCATACTATGGAGGTTTTAGAAAGACTTTGTAATAATGAAACTTTAGAACCAAAATATAAAGACCATGCTTTAGGTGGGGATTTAGCAGGTGCTAGAGATTGCCATATAAAGCCTGATTTGGTTTTAATTTATAGGCACGACAAAGAAGTCTTAGAGCTAATAGCATTGCGTATAGGAAAACATAGCAAAGTATTTAAATAAGAAAGGAGACGCATGAGTATTAAAGATTTTAATGAGAAAAAGCAAAACACATTTAAAAGTGTAGAGCTAGAAAGAAAAACAGAAAAGGCAAAAGATATAGAAACCTTTATCAACAATGCAGAGGGTGAAACTTCAAATTCAAAACCACATAAAAACAGAATTGGAGCACCACTAAAAGCACAAGAATATAAAAACACAGAAAGACACAATTTCTATTGCACAACAGCTGAAAGCAAAGAATTAAAAAGAATGGCACAAGAATACAATATGAAAATAGGAGAATTTATAAGATATAAAGTATTTGACAAACACAAAAAAGGAGGGGAGAAATAAATGTAAAATCTAATGTGTATAATGTAATTATGGTAAATAAAGTATGTTGGTTAGTTTGTTAATTGGAGTTACAATTTCTTCAATTATAATGTTTGCTATTTGTTAATTTTAAAACTAAAGGATAAAAAATACGATTTAAGAAAATAGGGTTAGCCATGCTAAGTGTGGCATTATGTGCGAGTATTCAATTGCAAGGAGCTACAATCAAGGAAATTGAGCAACAAAAAAAGGCGGAGGAAGCTAAGAGGACAACAATTCCTAAAAGCATTGGAAAATATGTATTGATAGATAAAGATGATTATTCTAACACAACAGAGTTATTAAGTGATATTCCTGTAGAAAAGAAAGATATTCTTATGAAAGCAATATATTTTTCAAATATTGCTAATGATTATGATAAAAGAATATCAGGGCATGTATATGATGAAAGAGTATCAAAAAGTAGTTGCGAATATGTTATTAAATATACATATGAGAAATACCCAGAAGACACACCTCAAGAAGCAAAAAAATTTGCAGATTTTAGTTCAGATTATGGTTTTGTAGATACATGTATTTTTAACATGGTTTATTCTATAGCATATGAATACCAACATGATATAGATCCAAAATACTTAAACAAACACTATGTGCGTTTGCAACAAGATACCCACAAAAGATTTAATGAGAAAAAAGCTTTTGTAAAATGGCTACAAGATATTAAATTTTATGATTATATTATATAGGTGGATTACAGCCAAATGAAAGCAGATGGACAGCAGATCTTATAATACCACAACTAAATGAAATAAAAAAATTTACAAAACTTAAACCAAATCAATAAAAATAATTTTGATTTAAACGGAAAGGTAGATGAAAGCATTATTATCCATTAAGCCAGAATTCGCTGAAGCTATCTTTAATGGTAAGAAAAAATTTGAATATCGTAAAGTGATATTCAAAGAAAAAGTTAGATATATACAAGTTTATGCAACAAAACCCATAGGGAAAATCATTGGAGAATTTGAGATAGGAGAAATTATAAAAGATACCCCTGCAAAAGTTTGGGAAAAAACTAAAATGTACTCGGGTATCAAAAAATCTTTTTATATGCAATATTTTCATGGCAGGGAAGTTGCCTATGCAATAGAAATAAAAACAATAAACAGAAAAAAGCTCTATTGTTTATTAAAAAATTATTATTATATGGAGAATCTTAGCAGTAAATGTTATATGTGGCATATTGTTACATAACTATATATATCAAGTCTATGTTAAAATTAGTTGTTATGTATAAATTCTGCTATATCTAAGATTCTGTTAGCATAGCCACTTTCATTATCATACCATGACATAATTTTTATCATGTTTCCTACTTGCAAACTTAAATCTCTTGCTACAATGCTACTATAGGAGCTTCCCAGAAAATCACTACTAACGCGATATTTTGTATCAATGGTTAGAATACCTTGCATGCTTGAATGAGCATAAGATTCTAAAAGCTCATGTATCTCTTGGATATCTGTGCTTTTATTCAAATAAAAGTTTAAATCTGCCATAGATACATCAATTACTGGCACTCTTAGGCTTTGTCCGTGAATCTTTCCATCTAAATTAGGTAAAACGCGTTTCAAGCCTATTGCAGCCCCTGTTGTTGTTGGTATAATGTTGCTTGCTGCTGCACGGGATCTTCTCTTGTCGTTTTTATGTGCATTATCAAGCAAATTTTGATCGTTTGTGTAACTATGTATAGTTGTCATTGTTGCATTTAAAATACCATAATGTTTATCTAAAATTGCACAAATTGGAGCAATGCAATTAGTTGTACATGAGGCATTTGAAATTATTTTTTCATTTTTGTATTTCAAATGATTTACTCCAAGCACAAATGTTGGGGTGTCATCATGTGTTGGAGCAGAGATAATAACCTTTTTTGCACCATTCCTTAAATAGCATTCAACAGAATCTGTTGTTAAAAATTTACCACTAGATTCTATTAATATGTCTATATCATCACAACAAATATCATCTGGATTTAAATAATTGCTAACTTTTATTTTTTGTTGATTAATATATAAAAAATCTCCATCTAATTTAATATTACCTTCAAAATTCCCATGAGTACTATCAAATTCAATTAAATAAGACAGAATTTCCCATTTTGCTATGTCGTTTAGCAAATTAATTGTGTATCCTCTATCTATTGCTTTACGCAATATGGTGCGTCCCATTCTACCTAGTCCGTTGATTCCAAGAGTCATAAATCGCCTCAAATTTATCAAATATATTAAATGATTATATCTTAAAAAAATTAGTTATTTGCACAATATATTTGTTTATATCTATACATGATAATTTTTAATATGAATAATCTAGCTATTTTTTTGTATATTCATTTATTATTTTTACTAATGGCTTTAAATCATAATCTTTAATCTTTTGCTCCATAGTATCTAAATAAGATTCTATATTGTTGGGGGTTAAGATATGAGTTTTGTTTTTAATGGCATCAATTTGCATTGAGTTCATATCTGCTTTATGGTGATTAAAGTCAAAATAATTTCCTAGATTATCAGCATAATCCAAATTGTCAAATCCATAAACAAACATATTTGGGTAATCTTTTCCTCTATTTATAATATACTTTATAGTTGAAATCCATACATAAAAATTACTTATATAATAAGATTGATAACTTTTGTATGTAAGCCTAGAATAAGCTGGGATTATAAAATGAAATTTTGTGTTTGGATATTTACTTACCATGTAAAATAAATTTTCATTTAAATATTTCTTGTGTGCTTCCATATCTATTGTTTGTGTGTAACTTGGTGGAAATGTTCTGTTGCTTGCAATCAATATAGATTTAAGGGAATCTTTATTGTGTTCCCTTGTAATCCAATCTATTTCTCCTTGCTCTTTAGTAGTTTTATTCAATTGCGTTACAATTGGGCTATATTGTTGATATTCTTTATTGCTACCTATACAATTTGGGGAACTTGACCAAATTAAAGCACAACCTATAAATTTAAAATTAATATATAGTTTCATATTATTAATACTATCATTGTCGTATAGATAATCAAAACTAGAAGAATCTCTATTTGTAACACTATCTATTTGATCTAAGGAAGTTATAATGTTTTTTATATTTTTACGCTGTAATGCGTATTTTAATATAATGGCTTTATCGTTCATTTGTCCGCCAGACATAGATAAATTCACCCATTTGCCACCGAGTTTATCTTGTGTTTCTTTGAATGATGTATTAAACATCATGGATGAGCCAATAATTATAGAATCAAAATCGTAAAAATCAATTACTGCTTTATTTTGCATTCTTGAGTGTTCGCTAAGCGTAAAAAATGTAGTGTCCCTCCAATATGGTTTATGCCATATCTGGAATGGATCATAAAGATATAGCAACAACAATACGCTTAATATCGGTAGTATGGGTGCAAAAATCACAATAAACACAAATTTTTTATATTGATTCACACATATCCCCTTAAAAATTAAAATACAAAAATGGTTGATATGGAGTAATGGCACTAAATATTATTGAAAAATACAATGCAATAATTGCAAATATATATGTATATAATGATACCCTGAATTTTTCCAACAATTGAATGCTGTTTTTAAGCTTATAACACATAATAAAAGCCAATATTATATACAACAGCGTTCTTTCAGTTCCATTCAAATTGGATAACATATCTATTGCCTGCCACCACTTCTCACCTAACATAACCCACTCAATACCAAACATACCTTTTAATAGATTGAATGCCCCTTGTATATTCTCACTTCTAAAAAATACCCAAGATATATTTATAAAATTAAATGTGAGAATCCAACATAATATTTTATATGTTTTAGTATTTATAAATCTTAAGAATACATTACTATATTTAATATTGTTGGTATCTATCTTTGTATGTG
>JARHYT010000009.1 GCA_029264775.1 Helicobacter sp.
GTGGGGTAGTAGAAGCAAATATAAGAAAACCAAGAAATGATAAATGGCATGGTGGAGTTTCCTACCAATTCACTGGAGATAAATTTACAACATATCATATAGATCCATCTCAAGAAGAAAACTTTATAACAAGCTCTAATGAAAACTATCAACCACATTTTACAAAACATTTAATAAGAGCTAATACAGAGGGATATATCACCGAAAATCTAGGCATTATTGCTAGTTTTTCTACTACAAGGGCTTTTATACCACTAAAAGGTTATGATAATAAATACACTGGATCAGAAACAAATAACACAAGAGATCAACACCGCTATATTGATAACTACTATATAAAAACAAATTATAATCCAACAGAAAATCTAACTATAGAGGCAAATATAGCATATATGCCACAAGATAATACATATTATGATAATACAGCAAAAAATAGTTTTTATAGTATGAATAGTGGAGGTGTGCAAAGTGGTTTAAAGGTGATTTATAATACAGATTTAGGATTATTAACCAATACCCTTGGCTACTCATGGATGCAAAACTCAAGAAAAAGTGATGCGGACTATCTTATATCATGGTATTGTTCGCCCGATAAAAATTGGGCTTGCCGTAATGTCAAAAATGGCATGGCAAGTGAAGGTGGGTTTGGAGATATGGAGCAAACACAAAATGTCTTAAACTATAAAGCTGATATGAAATTTGATTCTTTTAATATTTGGTATGCTAATCACACTATCCAAACAGGATTAGAGCTAGGCTTTACACATGCTATGCGTAATAGACTGAATGACTATTATAAGTTTCTTTTGCCTATTGAACTTAAAACCGGGCAAACATGCTCGCAAGATAATATGTTTGATTTTGAAACTTGCTCTAATAGCAAGCCAAACGATAAACCAAATTCTAATGGACAATATCTTAATAAGGTTCAAGAATATAAAGCAGGCAAAATAGCATTTGGTAACTTCTCCTATGGAATCTATGCAGAAGATTCTATAAATGCAGATTTTGATAAATATGGTAGTTTAAATGCTAGATTTGGTTTAAGGCTTGATGGTGATAACTACATGGATAAACATACAATAGCCCCAAGGTTTAGCACAAACTATATCGCACCATGGGGGGGGGGGGTAGATATGGTAGTAAGCTAATATTTGGTGTAAATAGATACTATGGTAGAAATCTATTATCATATAGATTATATGAGTTTGGAGCCGCATATGAAACATATAGCAGACCAGATCAAAACACACCATGGGCACCACAAACAAACATTAACAAAGAAAAATTTGCCTTTAATAAGCTTAATGTCCCATATGCAGATGAAGTAATGATTGGCTTTACACAAAATATCTATATGTTTGAGCTTGTAGGTAAATATATCTATAGAGGGGGTAGAGATGAAGTTATGCAGGTTAAACAAGATAAAACCAATAAAAATTCACCCACAACTTGGAGCAATGATGGCAAAAGTGAAAGTCATATAGTTACATTAAATATACAAAATGCCAAAGCGTTAGAATTTTATGATATAAAAAATTATGCCCTATTGGCATTTGATTGGACTAATGTAAAAAGAAGTTATAATTTATATGATGTAGATGATGCATATTTCAATGATGATGATATTATATATAATGGACAAATCATTAAATACAGGGATAGACCAGTAGAAAACTTTGCTAGACCTTTTACAATAAGATTAGCCACAACACATATTTTTAATATATGGAAAACAAGATGGACTTATAATAATTTCTTTCGCTATCGTGGCGGATATGATGCTATGGTACTTTTAAACAAAACATCTCCGGGGTGGAATCCTAATTATCCAGACACAAAACAATATGGCAAAATGCATTTTGATGGTGCATTTACTTGGGATATTAGAATAGGTTTTGAAATTGATGTATATAAAGGGCATACTCTATATTGCAATCTTGATATTTATAATGTATTAGATACCAAAAATATGACAGCTCTTAGTGTTGCTTCAACTGGTGCTATATCACCCGGAATCCCTTCAAGCAGTTCTGTTGCAGTATATGAAATAGGCAGGCAGTTTTGGCTACAAGTAGGATATAAAATATAGTGTATATTAACTAAATATAATGCTTAAAGATTCTAATATACAAAATTCAGCATAAAATATAGCTATTTAAATAGCTATTATAAATAATTTTCTACAGGTATATGTAGAATTATTTGCTAAAAAACAAAACATATATTATAATTTGGCTTTTATTCTTACTTTAAGAGTGTATATGAATTTTTGGAATGAAATTTATTCACATTTTAGCTTAATAGCTTTTAATATGTTTGGTTTTGATGTGCATTGGTATAGTTTAGCCTATATCACTTCCCTTTTAGTCGCATTTTTTTTAGCGAAGTATTTCATAAAAACAATGCCTAGATTCAAAACAATAGAATCTAGTATAGTTGATAGCTATTTTATATGGGTTGAAATAGGTATATTACTTGGTGCTAGGTTTGGCTACCTCTTTATTTATACAGATTCTGCGATATTTTATATAACTCATCCATGGGAAGCTTTTAATCCTTATATTAATGGTGAATTTGTAGGAATAGCGGGCATGAGCTTTCATGGTGCAGTATTTGGTTTCTTAATAGCATCATTCTTATTTTTTTACATAAAAAAAGCAAATATATTTGGATTACTTGATTTAGTTGCATTGAGTGTGCCTCTAGCTTATGTATTTGGACGCATAGGTAATTTTTTAAACAAAGAATTATATGGGAGAGAAATAGACATAGAATCTTTAAAACCTATTGGCATATATGTAAATGAGGCATTAAGATACCCTAGTCAATTAATAGAGGCATTTTTAGAGGGTATAGTAGTGTTTATTGTTGTATATATTGCGTCTAAAAAGATTAAAACAGAAGGAAGTTTGATTGTGGTATATGCGTTTTCATATAGCATTGCAAGATTTATTGCTGAATATTTTAGAGAAGCAGATCCACAAATGGGATATTATTTTTTAAACTTAAGTATGGGACAGATTCTAAGCTGTGTTATGGTGATAGTCGCCTTGCTTTTATTATACATAGTTAAAAAGAGAGAACAATTAAATATTAAAAACAAGGGTTAGTATGGGGTTTGAGTTGTTTGGTAAAAAAGTGTTTGACTTTACTATGCCATTTTCTGACTTTGAGGCATGGAGTACAATTATAGCAGTTAGTGTAAGTTCGTTTATAATATTTTTAATATTGTCTAATATGGCTAAAAGACATAAAGATTCTAAAAAAAGTTAGCTTTAATGAAAATTGCTATATTTGGCGGTAGTTTTGATCCGCCACATAAAGGACATTTGCAAATAATGGAGCTTGTATTAAATAAACTAGATATAGATAGATTAATCATCTTAGTAGCATATAAGAATCCATTTAAGAAAAATTATAGAATTGAAGCAAGAAAAAGGTTAGAATGGTTAGAATCTATCACAAGCAAATATGATAAAATAATTTGTAGTGATTATGAAATATTACAAGATAAAGTTATTACTAGCATTCAAAGTATTAGATATTTTGAATCTATTTATAAACCATCTAAATTATATTTTGTATTAGGGCAGGATAATTTTTTGCAAGTAGATAAATGGAATGAATTTAATACATTAAAAACTAAAGTTGAATTTATTGTAATACAAAGGGATCTTGAAAATATGCAAGACTACAAAAAAGAACTTATGCAAAGTAAAACAAGCAAAGAAGTATGTATGCAATATGCTAGTGAATTAGATATTAAAATGCAATTTCTTAGTTTTTGCTATAATAATTCATCAAGTAAGATTATACAAGATATTTCAAACAATATAAATGAGATTCCAAGCAATATATATAAAGATGTTTTAGAATCTTATAAATAGCAATTAAAGGATATTACATGTTAGATAAACAACAAGAATCATTGCAAGCTTTAGTTAAGCATATAACAAACATACTTGATGAAAAGAAAGCAAATGATATAGCAACAATAGATTTACAAGGCAAGGACTATATATCTCAATTTGTGGTAATAGCAACAGCAATGGCTGGCAAACATGCCTTATCACTTCTTAATTATTTAAAAGAAGAGTTAAAACCAAAAGGCGTTCAATTTTACGCAGTAGATGAAGATAATGAGGATTGGATCATAATAGACTTAGGGGAAATTATGGTGCATATATTTACGCAAAACCATAGAAACAAATATAACCTTGAAGAATTTCTAGCTAAAACCTTTGTAAAATCAAACAAGGAACAATAAGATTCTAATAAAAAATATTTAGGCTAAATATAAATGATTTATAGATCATGTCCGTTATTGGGCGTTATTATTGCTTTTTTTGTGTGATTTGTAGAATGATATACAAAGGCATTATAACTTCTAGCATAATATTTAACTATCATTTTTTGCATAAATGCTTGTGTTGATGGGTAAAACCACGCATTATTACTCATCATTATTATATATTTTGCACCTGTTTTATATGGTAGATCCAAAGTCCCCTCATAACAATTCGCTATTGCTATTTTTATATCATGAAATTTAAGTGTTGTTATGTAATTGCCTTTATTAAATCCAAAAGATTCATTAAATACACTTTTAAGAATAGGTAAAAATATAGAATCATAAGGCAGAATCTCTCCAAATGGTACTAATGAAACTTTATCAGCTGCAATAACTTGTCCATTAACAAAAACAAAAATTGTATTATAATAGCCCTCTTGTGTGCTTGAGTTATAATTTTGTATTGCTTGTGTTTGATTGATTCTATCAAGCTCTATAAAGTCTTTATGTTTTATGCTAATTTCATTTGTCGTATGCGGTTGATACCTAATGGAACCTGCAAATATAATAATATTGTTACTTAAATCAAGTAATTTTTCAAATATTATTTGTTCTCTATTTAATACAAAAGGAAAGCTTGTTTCAGGTAAGATCACCATCTGATAATTATTTATAGAATCTTGTATTGTATTAAAATTTTTTATTATTATATTATGCTTATTTGTTTCTTGCCATTTATCGCTTTGACTATAATTTGTTTCTACAATATTTGCGTTTAATTGTGGTATTTGGATAGTAAAGTTATAATCAAATGCAAAAAGAATAAGTATTAATGATATATATTTAACCTTATTTTGTAGCAAGGCTATTAATATAGATAAGCTTATTAGAAACATGCTAATTAAAGATGATGAAAAGACGCTATAAGAGCTTAGATACGCAACATTAAACCAATTAAATTCAAGCGGATATAACACAAAAAGCAAAGATAGCATTATGATTCTATATATTATATTTTGAAAAAATAAGATAAACCATAAAAAGATTCCATAAATAATACCAACTCCAATAATAGCAAATGGTATAAATATATCTAGATCTTGAAATCTAAAGCTTAAAGTCATCCAATAAAATCCAAATATCCCAACAAAAAAACCGAATTGAAATCTATATTTAATAGGCATAAATAAAAATATAGCGATTGATAAAGGGTAGAAAAGACTAGTAATGATATATATATTATTATGCCATATAGAAAAAATGACAATACAAATACAAATAAAAACAAAATAACATGATAAAAAAGAATTAAATAAATTTCTAATCCTGTATTTTAATGTATTACGAAATATGTTTAGTTTGAATATATTAAATCTTAAGAAAATAAAGCCATATATTACACTTACTACAAATATTAAACTAGCAAATATCATATATATATCAAATGGCATTATTTCAGCCATAATAAAACACCAAAATGGCAACCAAAATATAAATGCCATTAATGCACCAACACACAATTTTTGCAAAGATATTTTAAATCTTGTAATTAGCCTATTTTTAGCATTATCCTGTTTGTTTGTTGTATCATCTAAACTTATCAATTTTAAATGCAAAAAGATAGAATTTATATTTAACATTATTTGTAATATACTTGTTTCTTGCAAATAAAAGAAATGCTTTGTTTTAATATTATTATAAAAGGATTTTAATTTGCTTGCTTTAATCATTTTGTGTAACCGCATTAGTATTATGTTTATCTATTTCTTTGTTATCTTGTTCTTTAGATTCTATCTGACTTTGTAAAATATCATAGGTTGATAAAATCTTATTATTCAATATTTCTGCTATAAAATCTGGGGATATACTATCCATATTTACACCATGATTTGTATTATTTTCTTCCTCATGTGCTAAATCTTTTATGTTGAGAATGCCAAATGGTGTAAATACTATATGTTTTTGATTATTTGAAAATGGGTAATACCTTCTTGCATTAAGCGTGCCTTTATGTGCAAAAAACCCAAATGTAGGCACATCTAATGCTATAGCAGCATGTAATAATGTATTATTATTTGCTATAAAAAGCTTAGCAACGCTAATTATGCTTAATATCTTTCTTATACTAAAACTTACTTTGTTGAATACTAATAAATTATCTAATTTTAAATTATCATAATTTTTTAGCATTGCGATATAGCCATCAACTTCTTGCGGTAATCCTATGATTAACACATTATATTTAATTGAAAGTGTATCTGCCATAGTAAGAAAGTTTTTTGCACTCCAACCTACATTCTTCAAGCCATTTCCCGGATATATAACAATACAACCATTATATAACAATGAATCTGTGCTAAACTTTTCCTCAAGATAGTTTTGTGCCTCTTGTTTCTCACTGATATTTAAGTAAATCTTTGGATATGTTACATGATTGCTACCTATAGATTTTAATAAATCAAGATTATAAGATGCCTCATGCTTGTTTGAATCGCCCCTCAATCGTTTAACTTTATAGTTAAATAATAATGAATGAATATTAGAAAAAATCCCTATGCGAGTTTTAACACCTGCCATAAATAATTTACCTATACTCTCTCTATTTGAATCAAATGATATAGAAATATCAATTTTTGCTTTTTTTAACTCCAAAACAAGATTATGTGTTTTATCTATGCTGAATACATGTTTTATTTGTGGATGGTTTTTTAAAAAATCCTGCATGCTTGAATGCAATAAAAAACTTATTTGTGCATTTGGAAACTGCATAGATATTGCTTGAATACATTGTAAAGTTAAAATTGTATTTATGCCATTTTCATAAGTAGCACAATTTACAAGTAAAAAGTGATAAGCCTTATTTGTCTGTAATGCAAGCATAACAATCCTATATATAATTAAGATCTAATGTATTTAATATATCATCAATTATCATATCTAGATTCTGATTGGCGTTAATACAATAATTACTCTTTGCTTTATATATTGACTGCCTATCATTGTATAATGAATAAGCCTTTTGTATATCATCAAAAAGCGGTCTTTTATTACCTTGATCTATATTTGCTTGTTCTATCCTGTTTCTAATTACATTAAATGTTGCATCTAAATATATTATTATACCAAGATCTTCTATATCATTAAATATTGGCATGCCTCCACCTGTCGATATTACATAATCACTAGTATTGCAAAAAGATTGTATGAATTTAGATTCAAGGAATCTAAAGTAATCTTCCCCTTTAAATTTAAATATATCAATTATTGACATATGCGTTTCTTCTTCTATATATGTATCGCTATCTATATGTGCCATATTTAACCTATTAGATAATACACTTGCAATTGTGCTTTTACCACTTCCCATAAAGCCGATTAATACAATATTTTTCATAGATTCCCTATTTGGACTAAATTAGCTTATTATACTATAAAGATACACTTTTTACAAATTACTAATGTTATCGTATTATGGATCTACTATTGAAAATTTACAATATGGGCTATTGTTAATAATAATTTATCTCTATTAACATTTACTTTGTGGATAAATATTTAAAAAAGTACTGCTAATTTTACATATAACAATGCTATATGCCCCATAGAATGTTATAATATGAAGTCATGATAATGTATTCTACCTAAAACACATTCGGGAGCGTTATAATGGAAAAGATTCGCATAAGTATCACTCATAAAGTGCTGATAACAACTTTATTTCTTTCTGTGATATGTTTTGTGTCCCTTGGTGCCTTTATGTATTTTAATACAAAAAAAGTAGTTTCACAAATTGAGTATGACACACAGCTTGGCAAGCTAAAACAAGTAGAAAATTTAATTGGAGTGTATATTCAAGAGAAACATAGATTAGTAAAAACACTAGCACAAGTCGCACTGCAAAGCAATTTAGATGAAGATACTATAGCAAAAAATCTAGCATTAGTTAATGTCGGTGGGAACTTTAACTTAACTTATATGGGATTTGAGAACGGCAGAATGCTTAGAGCAAATTTTAAGCATACAAGCATTAGCGATGGTTATGATCCAAGAACTAGAGATTGGTATATTATCACAAAAAACAATATGAAAGATACACTTATAAGCACACCATGGTTGCATTTCTCCTTTAAAATCCCCGTATTTGGTTTTAGTGCAGTTGTAATCAAAGATAATAAACTAGCAGGTATTGTAGGTGCTGATATTTCTTTAAAATCACTTAATGACTACATACTTACAGATATTAACAAAGACAAAGAACATAAATCAGAAATAATTATAATTGATTCTGAATCTAGATTTGTTACGAATTCAAATCGAGACTTAGTATTGCAATCAAGTGATTTTTCAAAAGAACTTGTAAATAAAGCATCAAAAAGTAATGAATTTTCTATTTTAATGGGAAATACAAAAAGTATTGCTGTATGTGATCATCACGATTTAACTAAATGGCTAGTTTGTTCTATTGTACCAGAAAAGCAAATCTATGATGCAGTTAGCAAAAGCGTTTATCCTATATTTATTATGCTTTCCATACTTGCAATTGTATTTATTATTGTTATGTATGTAGTTATGAATAATATTTTAAAACCAATAGCAAAGATTAAAATTGCCTTGCTTGATTTCTTCTCATTTTTAAATCATGAAAAAAAAGAAGTAGGTATATTGCGTATAAAAAGTAATGATGAGTTTAAAGAAATGGCAGATGCTATTAACAACAATATGAAAAATATAAAGCGTGGGCTAGAAGAGGATGAAAATGCCTTAAATAATTTCATGCAGGTAGCAGAAAAAGTAAAACAAGGGCATTTAAACCTACAAATAAGTGCAGAACCAAATAACCCATCTTTAATGAAACTAAAAGAACTTTTCAATAAAATGCTTATGTCTCTTAATCAGAATACATCATATGTTTTGAATGTCTTGGATAAATATTCTAATAACGATTTCTTACATAAATGTGATGTTAAAGGCTTAGAAGCTGAATTCTTAAATATGACAAATGGCGTATCGCATCTTGGTGGTGAAATATGCAAAATGCTTAATACATCATCAGGATTTGCAAAAGAACTAGGGAATAAATCAAACGAGTTAGAAAATATACTTGCAGATTTAACGCAAAGCTCAAATACACAAGCAAACGCATTAAAACAAACAGCATTATCAATAGAAGAAATTACTTCATCTATGCAGAATGTAAGCAGCAAATCAGATGAAGTAATACACCAAAGCGAAGATATTAAAAATGTAATAAGCATAATAAGAGATATAGCAGATCAAACAAATCTATTAGCATTAAATGCAGCAATAGAAGCAGCAAGAGCAGGAGAACATGGTAGAGGCTTTGCAGTAGTAGCAGATGAAGTAAGAAAACTAGCAGAAAGAACTCAAAAGAGTTTAGGAGAGATAGAAGCAAATACAAATGTATTAGTTCAAAGTATTAATGATATGGCAGAATCTATTAAGGAGCAAACATCAAGTATTGTTACAATAAATGAAAATGTATCGCATATGGAAGCTGTAACTCAAAAGAATGTAGAAATAGCAAATCATTCAAAAAATATAAGCAATGCATTAGATGATATAGCATACAAAATATTAGATGATGTGAATCAAAAAAGATTCTAAAAATTACTTAATTTAGAATCTGTTTTCATCGCTATAAGTGTTATAATAAATCTTTCTTAAAATATGGATTAAACAAACTAATAGCCTTACATAAAAAATTATTCTTATAGCTATATAGGACAAACACATTTGCAATAAAAATAACTAGCATACTTTAATGCTAAAATATTGAAAAACATAAAAAGAGATATAGTAATAATTTGCTTGTTTAGATTTATATTGTAGGTGCAGTCAAGCAACATAAACTAAGCATAGGTAATCAATAAATTGTTTAACTTAAAAATCATTGCTAGGAACTATTGTGTTACTAATTTTAAATATAATCAAGAGCAAAAAAGCCTTTATATTTTCAAAATATGATAATAATAAATAATTTTTATATGCCTTTTAATGTTAATTCATAAGCATGGTAAATCTTAGCAACAAAATAAATCATAGTTTTATTCTAATAGTCAAACTTTTGTAGGGCTTTTGCCAAAATGTTGTTTGAAATTCTTGCAAAATGCTGATACATTGATATAGCCTACTTCATTTGCTATTTGTGTAATATTTTTATCTCCCTTTTTTAAAAGCTCAAAAGCCTTTTGCATACGGCATTGTTTTATGCTTTGATATATGCTTGTATTATATGTTTTTGCAAAATCTCTTGTTAATTTTGCAATGCTAATATCATAGATTCTAGCAAAATAATCTAGGCTTAAATCTTTATCGCAATGCTTTTGGATTGTGGCATAAATTTCTTTGCAATAATCTTCTTGTTGCCACTTTCTAGGCATTTCTTTTACAATGGTATGCAGAGTCATAAGTATTTCTAAAGCAGTAAGTCTTAATATATCGCTATTATGGCAATGCAATTTTGAAAAAAGATTAATAATATGCCTTTTTGCAGCATATATTAAGGGGTTATCAACCATGCAATCATGGATATAGG
>JARHYT010000042.1 GCA_029264775.1 Helicobacter sp.
ATATGCTTTTATTGTTATAATAGAATCTAAGATTAAACATACATAAGCATATTGTGATGTTGTGTAAAACAATATTTACTATTTTATAACTCCAAATATTATTGTATTGTAATGTCATATTTATATTGTCAAAGTCTTATTGCTTCTTTGCTTACTCTTGCATTATCTTAGACTTTTATTTTTATTGGTTTGTTTGCCAGAATTACTCTATGCTTATCTAAAATATCAATTCTTATATGTTTTATAGAATCTATGCTAAAACTTTTACAAAAATCATTATTGCATGTATTCATTTTTCACGATAAAGCCTTTTATACAAAAATATGCAATATTAAGCATTTATAACTTTTAATATTTTGCATTTAAGGCTTAAAATGGAATATATCTCATAAAAAGCAATTAAAAAAGTTTATATAGTGGATTTAATATTTTGTTATTTATTATACTTATTTTTTATATAAGCTTTTATATTTGCGTTATAATGTTATGCCTAATATTTATGATTAAGTTTTAAGTAAGATTGTAGATTGTTTATACCAATAAATCTTGCATTTACTAAAACAATAATATAAGTTTTATGTGCTAACTTCTTTATGTTTTTATACATTATGAAAATGCACTACAAAGTAAAAAAACAAGAACTAAAGGGTATATATTTACATTAGATGAAATAAAAAAACCAAAAGATGATAAGAATCCAACGATAGAGCATATCGCTCCACAAACAGAAAATAATGAAAAAGTTGTAAGCGGTTATTTTAAATATGACAAAGACTTTAAATAAAAATATCTAAATTTCATAGGAAATCTTATGCTTATTGCAGGATCGCACAATATTTCTATTGGAAATAAGCCCTTTAAAGATAAGTTACAAAGCTATCAAAACTCCCCTATGGCACAACATGGAGAAATAAAAGACTTTGCCAATGGCGGAATATGGGATAAAGATTCTATTAATAAACGACACGAAAAGTTAAAAGCATTTATCTTATCAACTTGGAGCTTGTAATAGTTCTCAAGGTAGAGTTTGCGAACTTCTTAGATTAACTTAATTCGTTTTTAATTGTAATGTTTCTTTAGTAAAATCTAGCATAGAGACTATCAATTACCTTAATGATTGTGTCCAGATTCATAAAGCATATATTGGAATCTTTGTGCTATTGCTTGTGCTCTTTGAAGTACAAATGTAACATTATTTTCATCCTCAAACACTTCTTTTAAACTCTCTTCAAACAATGCAAGCCAAATGTTAAATAATTCTCTTGGAAAAGGTGGTAAATCTAGGTGTGCCCTCAAAGGTTGTCCGCTATAGTTCCCTTTTTTAAGTAGCATACCCTGCCAAAAGTTAGCTATTTTATCTTTATGTTCTTTCCATGCCTCATCGTCCGTGCCGATTTTATTATTAAACACATCTCCTACTCCATTCTTATCAATGCGAATCTTACCATAAAATATATCCATCAAAGCCTTGATAGATTCCTCATTTATTTCATTATATTTCATATCATAACTCCTTATACATAAAACGCAAGTTTAGCAAAAATTATAATAAAAAATCCAAAAAACAATGCTAAAGGATGAATAACATTTGCTAGAGGATTTTTAAGCTTTAAAAATTTACAACTAAGTGAAATTATAACCATAAACACAATACACAATGCAAAAAAGATTTTAATTGCTAGTAATATTTGTAAGGAAGTATCAAAAAAGCCTTGTGAGCTTCCCATATACTTACTTATCATAGCTCCACCAGTAATAACTAGAAGTAGAACACAAATAGGCATAATCTTAACACCACGCTTTAATATTACACTAAAGACTTTATCTGCTATATCATCTCCTAGTGCTTTACGAAGTGGCGTAAGCAAAATCACATCAGTAAAGATATAACCTAAAAATATGATAGCACATATTAAATGTATAGTTAAAAAATACGGATATAAGGCGTCCATAATCTCTCCTTTTGAATTTTTGCAATTATAATTGAATTGTGTGTATAAAAATTGATTTGTGTTAAGGTTGCATATTTAACATTTTAATTATTTATAGTCTTGCATGGTTTTTATAAATTCCATAGATTCATTATAGATGTTTTCTTGTAATATATGGTTGTCTTGACAAAATAATAACATTTCATTGCAATATCGTTTAATTATAGATTCTGTAATATTGTATTCCTTAATATTGCATATTTCTTTAATTTGCATATTAAGGGCTTGTATTCTGTATATATTTGCGATTAATTTTTGTTTGATATGCAGTATCTCTTGATTAAAAATTAAATTAGCATGTTTATAATTTAGATTACCCTTACAAGAGGTAAATTAATCGATTTGATTTTTCTATTAAAAGTTTCTCTATTAATTAGAGCCTAATCAAAAGTACTTTTTGTATTATTTATATTTTATTTGGTAGTACTTGTCGGTTTATTTACACTCATCAATTCATGTATAGATTTGTTAAGTCTTATTGTTGCGGGATGTATTTTCAAAATTTTGCGAGTTATAACATAAACCATACAATCTTAATTATTAGTATTCATTGGATTTTAAACTATCAAAAAATCTAAACAAAAATGTTCCATTTTTTTAATGTATTATTGTGTTAAAAATTCTTTAGAACTTGAATGCAAGATTTTATCTGTTATAATTCTATTATACTTCGCATAACACTATTTGTGCTTTAAATATTTTAGTACTATTTTGTTTATGTGTAGTCTTATAGATAGAAGGATAAAAATGCAAAAATTAACCTACCTTGATCTTGCAAAGAAGGTTTTGCAGGAGGCACAAAAACCACTTACGCATGATGAGATATGGAATCAAGCTGTAGAAATGGGCTTGGATAAAATGTTGTCAAGTATTGGTAAAACACCTTGGCAAACTATTCAGGCAAGGCTTTATGTAAATATTAGGGATAATCCAGATTCGGAGTTTATACTAGCTTCAAGGCGTCCTACAACTTTTTGGTTAAAAAGCAACAAAAATGAGCTTGAGATTCTAAAAACTATTGATATAAAAATTATAAAAGAGCAAACAAATAGAAAATTTCATGAAAGAGATTTACATCCATTGCTTGTGAAATATCTAAAAGAAAGTAGCTTTGATTGTTATGCAAAAACCATAATGCACGAGAAAAGCAAAAAGGGGCAGGGCGGAGAGGATAGATGGAACTATCCAGACATCGTGGCAGTGCATTTCCCTTTTAGTGATTGGGAGGAGAAAGAAACTTTAGAATTAGCTCATCATCTTAATCTTAAAAATTATAGGATTTATTCTTTTGAGTTAAAAGTAAAGCTTGATTTCTCTAATCTTAAGGAATCCTATTTTCAAGCTGTTTCAAATTCTAGTTTTGCAAATGAGGGTTATTTGGTTGTTTTTGAAAAAGTAGAGGGCGAAGTTTTAGATGAGGTAAGGAGGCTTAATCAAAGCTTTGGAATAGGGCTTATTAAGCTTGAGGTAGATTCTGTAGAAACACGGATTTTATTACCTGCTAGAAGCAGGGAGCTAGATTTCAAAACATTAGATATGCTTGTAAATAAGAATAAGGATTTTAAAAAATTTATTGCTGATTTAAATAGAGATATTCAAGTAAATGATAAGCATAGAATCATAGTAGATAATTATGATAAAATACTTGATGATGATAAAATTAAAGAATATGCTAAAGAGCGTCATTTAGTTAAAGAATAATTTTTGCGATCATATCTTATTATTTAGAATCTAATCCTATAAAATTCATGCTTATGTCAATGTAGTGTTTAGAGGTAATTATTTGTTTAAGTTTAATGTGAAGGTATAGATAATTTATTTTTTATTAGTTTAATGGTACAAAAACCATGTTTATTTATATTAAACTATTATTAATGGATAAATTTTATTAAAATTACTTTCATTGTTAAAATACCCATAAGAAGCTATTGCTAATTTCGCATTATTTTTTAATTTGTTGATTAATTTTATTTGTTATTACTATCTCTTTAGGTATATCTTATTTTACAATATCTACGCAAGATAAAGAAGGTTTTTTGCGTAGATAGATTCCTAAACCACATAATTATCATCTATAGAGAAGCGATTTATATATTATTTTTTACAAAGTTTTTATTTTTTATTGCTTTAAGAAATTCTAAATATTGTTGTATTTACAGAATATATCATTTCCATTCATTGTTTGCACTGACTTTATTGGGATATATGATTTATATAAAGATCAAGTGTAATTTCATAATATATTTAGTTTGAGATTATATTATAATACTAAATATGATTTTAATGTTTTAGGCTTTACAATAATACTAATAAAAAACCTCTTTGAAACATACATTACTATTTAAATGTATTTTTTATTTAAGTTTATTTTAATTGTGTCTTTATACTATATCTTATTGCATATTGCCTTGTTGTAATGGTTATACTATTATTTCACGCATTGTTACACATTGCCTTGCTTTATTGTGTTATGTTTTATATTATGTTTCTTAATGCCATTCTATTTTATTTCTTAATCTTTGTGAGAAAATTTTTCTTTGTATTGTTGGGATTCTATATGCTAAACAATCCTAAAACCTTTAGTTTCTTTCATATTTCAGATTTATATATTTACTCTTGATTGTGCTAAATAATTGTTATCTTAGAATCTTTGGAATCTAATTGACAGATTCTATATGGTATTGCATGAATTAATGGCTTTTTGGTTTCATGCTAATCCTTTTAGATGGCATGACAATATAGCCATATCTTAATATCGTTGGTTTATTATTAATTGCGTTAATACATTTATTTGATAGATGATGCTTTTTAGCTAATCTTTTTAAGATTCATTTATTATCATTTGCCTACTATATTGATAATTAAAAGGGAACATATTTTATATTAATCCAAGTTGCAAGTAATTTATTTTATATTTTGTGATTTTCTATCTAAACTCGTTTAGCCTGCGTTGTATTTGCTATATTGACAATTAATAATTTTTTTATTATAATTATTATTCTTAGTTGTGTTATATTTCACTTTATAAAGGATAAAGTATGGAATTCTTAGAACTTCTCTTAGTGCTTATAGCGATGGTTTTACTTATAAAGAAACCACAGAAAGAAAAACTCGCATTTGGGCTTGTAGTAGCATCTTGGGTATTAATGGCATTTATGTT
>JARHYT010000018.1 GCA_029264775.1 Helicobacter sp.
GAAGAGCATTACAAAATGATATTGTAAGACTTTTAGAAGAGCTTGATAATATTGCTAATACTACAAGTTATAATGGGCAACAAATGTTATCAGGTGCATTCTCAAATAAAGAATTTCAAATTGGTGCGTATTCAAATACAACTGTTAAAGCCTCTATTGGTCCTACTAGCTCAGATAAAATAGGACATGTTAGGCTAGAAAGTTCATCTGTAACAGGTATAGGTATGCTTGCTAGTGCCGGCGGGAAAAATCTAAAAGAAGTTGCATTGAAATTTAGGCAAGTTGATGGTAAGAAAGATTACAAACTAGAAACTGCTGTGATTTCTACAAGTGCCGGAACAGGTATTGGTGTATTAGCAGATACGATAAATAAATTCTCTGATACACTGGGCGTAAGGGCTTATGCTACTGTTTTAGGAACTGGTGGTGTGCCTGTGCAATCTGGAACTGTGCATGGTTTAGTTGTAAATGGAACAACCATTGGGACAATCAATGATGTGAGAAAGAATGATGCTGATGGTAGATTAATAAACGCATTTAACTCTATTAAAGAAAGAACGGGTGTTGAAGCATATGTTGATATTGAAGGAAGATTAAACCTTAGAAGTCTTGATGGACGCGCTATTTCTGTGCATACAGAAGGTAAAACTGGAAATGTGCTTGGTGGTGGTAGCTTTAATGGTGTATCTGGAACGAATCATGCAATAGTTGGACGCTTAAGCCTTGTAAGAACTGATGCAAGAGATATTATTGTATCTGGAACAAACTTTAGTAGTGTCGGTTTTCACTCTGCACAAGGTATAGCACAATATACAGTGAATTTGCGTTCTGTGCGTGGGAATATGGATGCTAATATAGCTAGTGCTAGTGGTGCAAATGCAAATGCAGCACAAGCTCAACAAAATATAGATGGTATTGGTGCTGGTGTTACTTCTTTGCGTGGTGCAATGGTTGTTATGGATATGGCAGAATCTGCCACAAGACAACTTGATAAAATCCGTGCGGATATGGGTTCTGTGCAAATGCAACTTGTTGCTACAATTAACAACATATCTATTACGCAAGTTAATGTTAAGGCTGCTGAAAGTCAAATTAGAGATGTGGATTTCGCTCAAGAATCTGCAACATTCTCTAAACATAATATTTTGGCACAATCAGGTAGCTTTGCTATGGCTCAAGCAAATGCTGTTCAACAAAATGTTTTAAGATTGCTTCAATAGTAAGCTAAAACTTATCTTTTAAAGAAGTGGGGGATCTATCCCCTGCCTCACACTGCTTGTTACTCATAAGATAACTTCGCTATAATCTCAATTTTGTATTTAAAAAATCTTGTTACAAGGTTTAAGAGAATAAATCATGAATTGGTGCTTTTAAAAAGGTTTTAAATTCTGCAATACATTTGTAAATGTTATTGCAAAATAATATTTGTATTATTAGCAATGTAAGCATACAACCTTTGATTATTTTTAAAAATTGTTGTCGTGTTTGGCAATCCATCTATTTCAGAAATAGTGTTACTTCCCTTAAATAATAAATAATATCCATTCAAAGATATAAGATGTTGGCTATCCTGCATTAATTTATAACTTTGACATACTGCTCTAGAGGTTATTAAATCAGCCTTAATATCGCTTACATTATATGAAAAATCTTGAATAATTATAACATTATCTAGCTCCATTTGAATAACTGCATTTTCCAAAAAAGCAACTCTTTTAGCTCGTGGCTCTAACAAATAAAATTTGCTTTGTGAATAATGGCATGCGAGCATCAAAGCAGGAAAACCAGCACCGCTACCTATATCAATACATATTTTAAATGGTTTTAAAAATGATATAGGCATCAAGCTATCTTGAATTTGATTAGTTATAGAATCTAGGTTATTTGAACCTGTTAAATTATGAACTTTAGCCCATTTTATAAGCAAATTAGTAAAAACTTGCAATTTAAATTTCATATGCTCTTGCTTAATTATGCTATCTACATTAAAATTAATCATATTCAAAGTGTTACCCATGTCAATACTGCTTTAACTCTTGTTTTAATGCTTCATATATACCATGTGCAACTAATCGATAGCCCTGTGGCGTCAAATGAACATCTTTCTTGGATAAATTTAATTTTGACCAATTCTTTTTTGTACCTGTTCTTACAATAAAATCATCTGTATCAAAAAACATAATTTTTTCAGTTTGTGCTATTTTTTTAATAGCTTCTTTTATGGGTACAAATATTTGAGACTCTTTATATTGTTGCTTTTGTCCGCCACTAAGCAACATAACTGGTGGTGGCGACATTAATATAATTATTGAATCTGGGTTATTCTTTTTTAAAATATTTATAAAATTTGTATAATTTGCAACAAATCTATCTTCGTTAAGTATATCATACATTGCATCATTTGAGCCATAACAGAGTATTATAATATCATACTTTATTAATTTCAACTCTTCTTCTAAAATATCTAGATTCCATTTTAACCAAATATCAGACCTTACACCATTAATACCCAAATGCTCAATAATATTATTATTTTTGTCATTATATATAAAATATCCTCCAAGTTTTACATCTTGACTAAGCGCATTGATTGTGATAGGAAATTTAAGCTCTAATTTGGCTATGTCCCATGAATTTGGTCGCTGTGCTTTCAGTTTATATTGCTTATTATTAGAATCCTCAATCATCAAGGCGTCAGAAGTATCACTATTTTTAAAAATAATTTGAGTGATAAAATTATTGTCCCATGTTATAACTTGTTTTGGATTTATACTTAACTGAATATGGGCTGGTAATTCACTTGGATACGCAACAACCCCGCCCATAGGATAATCATCATATAATTTTGGCTTTCTAGAATCAAATACTGCAAAATTCACGCTTTTATGTTCTATAAGTAAGGTTTGATGATATGGTGGCATTAGCGGATATAAAAAACCTACAGCATTAACATTTCCTAGTATATTACGAAATTCATATGTCATGAAATCGCCTGCGACATGAGAATCACCAAAAACCCTTATCCTTAAATCTTCATATTTCTTTAACTTTCTTTTAATGTATTTTAAAATGGACTCATCATCCATATAGTTATACAACCTTGCGTATTTTATATATTCTTTGTATTGAGGATTCTGATCCAAAAAATTTAATGTCTTTGCAAAAGCACAATTAAACAACAATAAAACCAGCAACACATGATATAGGGTAAAAATTCGCATTTAATTCTCCAAAGTTTAAGCAAAATCAATCATATTATTTAACATTATATTCATATGTGAATGACTTTGTGTCTCTTCATTATTATAATTTTGTGTATCTAAATCTAATGGCATATCTATATGGTTTTCTATAATATCTTCTACTATTATCTTGTCTATTAGTGTTTGTGATAGTAATTCAGAGCCATATCTTGCAAAATGGATTCCATCTTGAGCTCTGACAAGCCTACTTTTGCCATTCTTATCTTTTATGTAAGATGTAAATTTACCATTCATTAATATGGCATTTGAATGCAAGAACAAACCATCATTTTCTTCAATGGTTTCACCATATATCTCATTAAGGTATGCAATTTTTTTGTTAAGCCCCTTGTCTTTTATGGACGGAACTTCATACCAAATAACAACGGCATTATTATTGTGTGCTATGTCAAGAATATTTTGCACCCTAGATTTATATGTACTTCTCCATTCATCGCTACCAAAAACCATTTTTGGCATATTCCATGGATCGTTTGCACCCAAACAAACTACAACAACGGCTATATTTGGATCATGCAAAAATGCTTGTTTTAACACATCTGACCAGTTAAAAAATGACGGGTATGTAAGCCCCGTGCTTTGTTTTGCTATATTCCTTACTATTAAATTATTCTGTCTAAGCTTTCTTGTTAGCGTCATACCAATACCTTGCATTAGTGAATCCCCAATAAGTAAAAAATGTGTTTGTGGTTTTAAATGCAACATTTCATCTTTTATGTAAATACCTTTTGCTAGATATTCTTTAGTTATATTATTTTTTTTATCATTCGTTATAATGTTATCCTGTGATATAATCTCTTGCAATATATCTTGAGTATTTTTTGTATCCTCTTGTTGAGAAACAACTTCATTATGTATAATATTTGTGTAATCAGAATCGTTTTGTTTGTGTTCAAATAAGTATATTCTAACTTCATCTATATTTTTTGCTATCACATCACCAATAACAAAAAAATTAGATTCCATAGAAATCATATCACTTCCATAATGATATTGTTGCACTATGTATGAAACTATGCTTTTATGAAAAACATAGCATAGAATAAAAATACTTGCAATAGAAATATACAAAAAATGTAAAAACCTCATCTAAAAACTCGCATAAATAAAATTGGGGATACCACTAGGAGATAATCCAATTACAATAATCAACAAAAATGAAATTACAAAAGGTTGAAAAAAATATGGAATCTTACACATTAAAAATGCACACTTTCTTTGTATTCCAACCAAAAATTTATAGCAAAAAAATGCTACACAACACAATATAAATACAAAAATATCAAAATCATCTATAGGCTTTGATATATTATCTATGAAAGAATATAAATACAATAAAGATTCATCAAGTGTTTGATAATAAAAAAATATCCATGCAAATGCCACAAAATGAAATGTAAGAATCATGTTGATATGAGGTATATTTATATGAATGTTTAATGCTCTTAAACAATTTAAAAATACTACACCAACACCATGCAAAAGACCCCAAATAAAAAAATTAAATGTATTTCCATGCCATATACCAGATAAAACAAATGATATTAATACAAAAACTTGGGTTAGAAAAAAACCTTTCTTATTTCCACCCAATGGTATATAGATATAATCCCTAATAAAATTAGATAATGTTATATGCCATCTTGCCCAAAAGTCTTTAATATTGCTTGCCATGTATGGCATATTAAAATTTTGTGGCAGCGTGAATCCAATCATTAAAGCAAATGCACTCACCAAATCAACATAACCACTAAAATCGCAATATAAACGCACAGAATAGGCATATATCCCAAGTAAAAGCGACATAACATCATAGGAACTAGGATTTTGTAGTATAGAATCTGAATATATCTGTAAATAATTCGCAATAAAGACC
This sequence comes from Helicobacter sp., assembly GCA_029264775.1. GTDB lineage: Bacteria > Campylobacterota > Campylobacteria > Campylobacterales > Helicobacteraceae > Helicobacter_A. The sequence goes on from JARHYT010000018.1 coordinate 5,140, forward strand.
TTCTTTGTAACACCAAATAATATAAGCACAAAAATTAGATTAATATTTCCGAAGTACCTTTTTTTGTGTAGTTGTGGGAAAAAAAAATCACTCCTCATAATAGGACCAGAAACAAATGTAGGAAAGAATGATAAAAATGTTGCAAGCGATAATATATCCTCTAGTTTCTTATTGTTGCTAACAGAACATAAATAGGTTATTGAGGCGAATGTATAAAAACTTATTCCCAAAGGAAATAAAACATCGCTTTGTGCAATATCAATTCCAATTAAAGAAAATATAAAATCAAAGGAATCTTTAATCTCATGAAAATACTTAAAAAATGCTAAATTAAGCACAACAATACTCAAACATAGAACAAGCATTATTTTATTTTCATATTCATAAATTAAACAAGACATTAGATATATTGCTATCGTATAGATTCCAACAACAATTGCAAAATAAGGACTAATCCAAATTAAAATGAAATAGTTGAAAATTAGAAGTAAGATATTTTGAATGACATAATTTTTTTTAACCCACCAATATAAACATAAAAAAACAAGTAAAAAGGCAGAAAACTCTAAAGTAAAATAAACCATAATAATTCCAAACTATGATAATAAATAAAAACATATATATTACTACGACATAGATTATAACACAAATATCTTTAGATTCTATGTCGCATAAACACCACACAACACAAACAGCATGCAGGCATAAAACAAGATTCTAAATACTATAAACACTTTTTTCAATATTAAAGAATCTTAATCAATCCACACAGCTAAATGGTTCAAAACTTCCACATTGTAAAATTATGAGCTACAATTACATTATAAAATTATATCAATTAATTTAGATATTTTTTAGTTATACAAATTACATTGCATTACACTTAACAAATAAGGTTATTTTGCTATCTTAACAAGTGTTTGATACAATGAATGCCATTTTTTAACAAGGATATATAAGGATATATTGTGTATAAAAGTAATATTATTTCAAGATTGTTTGGTAGGTTTGCACATGCTAAACTTCCAAAGAATGTGCAATATGCAGTAAATAGAATCTATGTTAAGCTGTTTAAAATTGATTTGACGGAATTTGAATCTCTTGATACATATCCAACACTTAATTCACTTTTTACGCGTTCTTTAAAGGTAAAACGAAAAATAAATACAAAAGCTTTTAATCTAATTAGCCCCACTGATTCATTGATAACAGAAGTAGGTAGAGTAAGCGACAAAAAAGCACTGCAAATAAAAGGCAAAGGTTACAATGTATCAGAATTATTAGGAGAAAATATAGATTTTAATAAATATTCTTTTTTAAATTTGTATTTATCGCCGAGGGATTACCATCATTATCACGCTCCTTGCGATTTAGAAATCTTACAGGCACGATATTTTTCTGGTAAATTGCTACCCGTTAATAAACCAAGTTTGTATAAAAATGATAATCTATTTGTGCAAAATGAAAGAGTTGTATTAAAAATGCGTCTAACATATAATCAAGATATAGCATATTATGTAGCTGTTGGTGCATTGAATGTTGGCAAAATGCAATTTTTATTTGATAGAAGTATTCAAACAAATGCTAAAAATGGAAATAGAACTATAGAATATGAAAAGCCCATAAAGTTGAAAGCAGGCGATGAAATAGGTTATTTTGAAATGGGTTCAACAATTGTTTTAATAGCCAAAGCAAATTTTATAGTAAATATTAACGATTATATAAAAATGGGAGATGAAATTGCAACATTAAGTAGTGATAATTGACATTAATATACACTCATAAATTTGCAATATTAACTTTATTAAAAGATAATAAAGGCTAAGTTTCATATTTGGAGGTATTCAGTGGATTACAAAGAGGCACAAGAGATTTTTAATTTACCATTCATGGAGTTACTATACAAAGCTCATACTATACATAAAGAAAACTTTAATCCAAACACATTGCAGACAAGTACACTTTTAAGCGTTAAAACAGGTGCATGTTCTGAAAATTGTTCATATTGTGCTCAATCTGCACACTACTCAACAAACACACCAAAAGAAAATATGCTTAATAAAGAACAAATAATTAAATATGCAAAAATGGCAAAAGATAAAGGTAGTTCAAGATTCTGTATGGGTGCTTCTGGCAGGAGTCCTAGTGATAAGGAAGTAGATACTTTATGTGAAGTCATAGGTGAAATAAAAAAGTTGGGTATGGAATCATGTGTAACATTGGGATTACTAAATGAACAGCACGCAAAAAAGCTAAAAGATTCTGGATTGGATTTCTATAATCATAATATAGATACCTCAAAAGAATATTACTCAAAAGTTATTACCACAAGAACATTTGAAGATAGATTAAACACAATAAAAAATGTTCGAGATGCGGGATTAAAGATATGTGTAGGAGGAATTTTGGGTATGGGGGAAAGCAATGAAGATAGAATCAATATGTTAGTGTTGCTTTCAAATCTACCAACACCACCAGAATCTATACCCATTAACCAATTAGTCAGAATACCCGGAACACCACTAGAGGATGGTGAGCCACTTGATTGCTTTGACTTTGTTAGAATCATAGCACTTGCAAGGATTCTTATGCCTCAATCATATATAAGGCTATCAGCCGGTAGAGCACAAATGAGCGATGAATTGCAAGCCCTATGTTTCTTTGCTGGGGCTAATTCTGTATTCTATGGCGATAAACTACTAACAACTAACAACTCATCACCGGGCAGAGATGATACGCTATTTAATAGGCTAAATTTAACAAAAGAAATATTTGTTGAAATGCAAGCATAGTAGAAGATTGGCATAAATGTAAGTTTTACACCATAAATACTTTATAAATATAAGGTTGAATTGCACCTGTCAAATAAAAAATTTGGCAAGGAAAAATATAAGTTAAAAAATAAAAGCAGATTATACTCAAACAAATTAATTCTTGCTGTGATACATGCTAAAATCATCAAGTAAATCTATATATTTTTATACAATAAATTTAAATTAATTATAATTTTAGTAGTCATATAAATATGTCAATTATTTATTTAATATACATTATCTAAAACTATCACTTATTGCAAAAATAATCGTATTTAACAAAGTTTTTATGTTTTTTTTGATATTATCCTACTCTATAAATATTATGAAAAAGGATGTATATGGCAAAGCTTTGGGCGGGGAGATTCCAAAACGACGCAAATGAATTGCTTGATGAATTTAATGCGAGTTTGCCTTTTGATAAAAATTTGTGGGAAGAGGATATTAAGGGATCATTAGAACATGCAAAAATGCTATATTCTATTGGACTTTTAGAAATAAGCGAATTAGATTCTATAACAAATGGTCTAGAGGAAATAAAACAAGAAATCTTGCAAGATAAATTCGAATTTTGCATTGAAGATGAAGATATACATATGTCAATAGAAAGAGCTCTAAGCAATAAAATAGGAAATGCAGGCAAAAAGCTACACACAGCAAGAAGCAGAAACGATCAAGTAGCTCTTGATTTTAAATTATATTGTAGAAAACACAATGCAATATTGCAACGCTTGCTAAGCGAGCTCATATCAACAATATTAAACATGGCAAAACAACATACAAACACTTTAATGCCCGGCATGACACATTTGCAACATGCACAACCAATAAGCTTTGGTTATCATCTAGTAGCATGGTGCATGGGATTAAAAAGAGATATAGAGAGATTGCAATGTAGCATAAAACTTAGTGATGATTGCCCGCTAGGGAGTGCAGCCCTTGCTGGAACACCTTATGGAAATGAAAGAGATAATTTAGCTTTGAGTCTAGGTTTTAAATATGCTAGTGCAAATGCTATGGATTCCGTTGGACAAAGGGACTTTGCTCTTGATATTTTATATAACATATCTATGATAATGCTACATATTTCACGAATGGCAGAAGAACTTATATTATGGAGCAGCTATGAATTTAAATTTGTAAGCTTTTCAGATAGTTTTGCTACGGGTAGCTCAATTATGCCACAAAAAAAGAATCCAGATGTAGCAGAATTACTAAGAGGAAAAACAGGCAGAACTTATGGGAATCTAATATCTCTCTTAACAACTATGAAAGCATTGCCATTTGCCTATAACAAGGATATGCAAGAAGATAAAGAATGTGTTTTTGATTCTGTAAAAACAGCCTCAATAAGCATAAAAATTCTAACAGAAAGTATAAAAACGCTCACCATACATACAGAAAATATGCGTAATATGTGTGAAAAGGGACATTTAGTGGCAACAGATTTGGCAGATTTCCTAGTACAAGAGTGTAATATTGCATTCAGAGAAGCACATCACATAACAGGAACATGTGTTCAATATGCGGAATCTAAAAAACTAGATTTAAGTCAAGTAGATTCTAAAGAATTAGCAAACTTTCTACAAAATCATATTGAAGTGTTAATGAGAAATACTGATTCTAACACAAATATAAAAATGCAAATTGATTGCAACAAATTACATGAAGTATTAAGCATTGAAAATTCAATGCAAAGACGAAATAGTGCAGGCGGTTGCAATAGCGATGAGGTTAAAAAACAGATAAACTCACTTGAGCAATGGCTTTGTGAGATAAATTAATTTTCTTTGGTGGTTATTGTGGCTTTTAATAACTTTTCACAATATTTTAAATTACTTGATTCTATGCCATTACCGACAAATGACTTCTATAAAGGTATGATTGACATTTTACCTGAGTATAGTGAGCTTGATTTTAACACTTTTTTTGAAATAATAATAGGCTTAAATGCACCATTCTACAAACACAATGACACAAAACGAACTATTGATTTAAGCACAAGAAAGCAAAATATAAAAGATGGTAAATTATGTTTTGTGGATATAGAATCCACTTCAGCAAATACACAAACCGGGCAAATAATAGAAATAGGTGCAATAATTGTACAGAATGAAAAAATATTAGATAGGTTTGACACACTTGTATATAGCCCATATGTGCCTGATGATATTACACAATTGACGGGAATAGATTCATATATGTTGGAGGATGCTCCAAAATTACAAAAAGTTCTGCATGATTTTAGAAACTTTATAGGAGACTGCGTTTTTGTAGCACACAATGTAGGGTTTGATTATAGTTTCATTTCAGAAAGTTTAAAGATTTATGGAATGCCACCATTACTTAATGCTAGATTATGTACATTAGATCTTAGTAGAAAATCTATAATATCAAAAAAACATGCTCTACCATATTTAAATACAATGCTAGGTATAAATACACCTGTAAATCATCGTGCTTTAGCTGATGCAATAACCTCATTTGAATTATACAAGATATGTGCAAGATCGTTTCCTAAAGAAGTTACAACAATACAAGACTTAATAGATTTCACAAAAAATAAAATAAAATACCCAAATAGGCTAATTAAAAAAAATTAAATTACATGAGCACTTATATTGTAATTTAAAAACTATAAGTGAAAGTTACAAATAAAAACACACAAAACAGAATATCTTTGAGAATATTTGCTTTGCCAAATAACAAACTTGATTTATAGATTAATTCAAACAAGTACTTTAGTGAATTATTCAAAATAACTCATTATAGTATATCCACCATCTTTTAAATATCTATCTTTTTTCATAAGCTTAATATCACTTTGCATCATATCTTTTACCAACATTGATAAATCATATTCTGGTTTCCATCCCAAAACTTTTTGTGCCTTTGTTGCATCTCCTAGCAATAGATCTACTTCTGTAGGACGAAAATACCTAGAATCAACCGCAACAACTTCTTTTCCTATAGGCAATTTATAGTCACCATAACATCTTGCTACTACGCCCACCTCATTTTCACCACTACCAACAAAATCTATATCAACACCAACTTCTTTAAAGCTTAATGCAACAAAATCTCTAACTTGAGTAGTAATGCCTGTAGCAATAACAAAATCTTGCGCTACTTCTTGTTGCAATATTAAATACATAGCCTTTACATAATCCTTTGCATGCCCCCAATCTCTTTTTGCAGAAAGATTACCTAAATATAATTTATCTTGTAATCCTAGTGCAATCTTGCTAACACCTCGTGTAATTTTACGAGTTACAAAAGTTTCGCCCCTAATTGGACTTTCATGGTTAAACAATATACCATTGCTTGCAAAGATATTGTATGCCTCCCTATAGTTTATCGTAATCCAATAAGCATATAATTTAGCACAAGCATAAGGAGATCTAGGATAAAATGGCGTATGTTCATTCTGCGGAACAGCTTGAACTAGCCCATATAACTCTGATGTTGAAGCCTGATAAATTTTTGTCTTTTTCTCTAAACCTAAAATTCTGATTGCCTCTAAAAATCTTAAAGTCCCTATACCATCAGCATTTGCGGTATATTCTGGCGTCTCAAAGCTAACATGCACATGACTCATTGCAGCAAGATTATATACTTCATCTGGTTGAACCTCTTGCATAATCCTAATCAAATTTGTAGAATCTGTTAAATCTCCATAATGTAGTTTAAAATTAACATTTTCTGAATGAGGATCTTGATATAAATGATCGATTCTATCCGTATTAAAAAGAGAACTGCGTCTTTTTATACCATGTACTTTATAGCCTTTATTAAGCAAAAATTCTGCCAAATATGCACCATCTTGCCCCGTTATACCAGTGATTAAAGCAACTTTACCCATAAATATTCCTTAAAAATAATATATTATACTAGTTTAAAATTATCGAATATATAAAATTCAAACATTAATCTTATAAACCTGTGCTACCAAATCCATTTTTACCTCTTATTGTTTCATCAAGCTTATTAGTTTCAACAATCTTTACATGTGGTAATCTATGAACTATTCCTTGTGCTATTCTATCGCCCTTTTTTATCTCAAAATCATCGCCAAAATTTGCCAAAATTACTTGCAATTCTCCCCTATAATCACTATCTATCGTTCCGGGAGAATTTAATACTACAACTTTGTGTTTCAATGCCAAACCACTTCTTGAACGAACTTGTATTTCATAGCCCTTTTCAATCTCCATACAAAGCCCAGTGCGTATTAAAGCATGACTACCTGATTTAATAATACAAGATTCTAAGGCATGGAAATCAAAACCAGCTGCTCCATCTGTCGCATACTTTGGTATTATAGCATCTTCACTAACTTTACAAAACTTCAATATTACAGAATCAACTCTATTTGCATTCATGAAAACTCTTTATAGAAAATAGGGAAAATTGTATCTAAAATATTTGTTATAATCAAACTTAGATACAGAATACAGAATGTTTTGAAATATAAAAATCCATAAAAATTAAAAATATCTAAAATCTTTTTGGTGGCTTTATATGCTTTAATCTTAGCTCTCTATAGAATCTAATTAATGCCGTGTATTCTTTTGTACCTATGGTGTAATATATATTTTTTAAATATTGTTGTGCAAATTTCTTACTAATACCTATATTTTTAACATAGGGCATTATTAAATAGTGCGGAATCTTTATGCCTTTATAGAATTTATTTTTACCAACTTTTTTATTAAAATCAATAGCCAATTTTTGATAAAAATCACCATATTTATTAAAACATAAATAACCAAATACAAAAGGTAATCTAGTTTTTTTATGCCACAATGTTGCCATATCCAACATATCAAGTTTATTTTCATTATCATAATAATATTTTAATGCACGATCCCCTATTAAAACCCCTCCTGTTAAACCCAAAACAATAGAGAGTGCATTAGAGGTGGCAGATTGATAATCCATTGTGGTCTTAGAATCTATTAGTAAAACACTCCACACTTCTTTATTGGCAATAATGCCAACCTTGCAAGTTCTTGATTTATAATGTGAATTTATACCGGCTATTGATGATATAAAACCAGCATCAATGCGATTATATAAAAACTCTTTATTAAGTCTTGAGGGGTAATTTTTTTTAAGATTCAATATGGACTTAAAGTTAGAGGTTGTTTTGTATTGTTTCAAAAAAATATCAAATGTTAATAAATTAAGATATTCTATCTTACCAAAACGCATATAAACCTTTCACTATTTTGTATAAAAAATATAACTCAATGCGACATTGACACTTAATGTCTCATCTAGTCTTTCATCTTTGAAAACGGGGTATCCAATACGAAGTTCTAGCGAGGTTTTTTTATCCAAATAGCCAATCAAACCTGCACTAACCAAAACATTAGGTTGATTTAATAGTTTTGTGGATATAGGCATATCAGCTAAAATGCCACCAAATAAGGCTAGTTTAAAAGATCTAAAACTATAAAGGTAATCTATGCCTCCACCAGTTCCAAAAAAATTATCATTATCAATGCTATTATATGAACTAGTTACAAACAATCGAAATCCATTAGCATAATTAATTTTATATAAAAGCCCAATATTTAGAGCAACATTAAACATACTTGCTTTTGCATTGTTGTATTTTGCATTTACTTGAGTACCTATGATACCACCAATAAATAATGATATTTTCTCATATTCTTTTTCATGTTTATCCTCATCATAATCCTGCGTTAATGCGCTTTTTTTTCTAAAAGGTGATTTATCAGTATCTATCTTACTTTTTACTTTTTTATTGTGGTTTATTTCATTCTTTTCTTGTTGTTCATTTTCTTTTATTTCTAATTGCTTTTCTTGTTTAGACTCTTCTTTACTTTTCCTTAAAGATTCTATCATCTCATTATCAATAGAATCTGCAAAAACCAAACTAAACAATAGTGATAGCAATATAAGGCTTGCTAAACGCATATGTACCTCCACATAGAAAAACTACCTTTGATTTTATATGTCATACAAATAAATAGGTGTTACACTTTGTTATAACCATACCTGTATGTGGTTACTCTTTAGCAACAACTTAAGTAAAATTTTATTTTACCTTAAATATAATACGAATTTATAAAAAGAGGTGTTGTTTATGAAAAAAGTTTTTATTTATATATTGTTTTTTACACTTAATGTTTTGTGTCTCAATGCACAGCAAAGTATTGCCAAAGATAAATGTGATACCAAAGATATACAGCTAACAAGTGTGGCTTCATGGCGTGATGAGTATGCAATATCGTCTAATAACACAATATTGTATAGTGCTCCAAATGCACAATGCAGTGAGGCAAAAACCATAGAGTATGGAACAAAGGTAAAAGTGCTAGGAAAATTTGAAAACTATTTTCTAATAGAATACAAGCACAATGATAGTATAGAAAAATTTTACATAGATTCAAATGATATTAAATTATCTAGCATTAATTTTAATTTTTACTTCACACTTGTATGTATGGTTGGCGTTTTAATCCTTGGAAGAATTATCATACAAAAGATTAAATTTTTACAAGATTATAATATACCTGAACCAGTTGTTGGAGGAATAATTGCAGCAATAATTATGCTGGTAATTTATCAAACACTGAATATAGAGTTTAAATTTGATGGCTCTTTAAAAGAACCTTTGATGCTTGCATTCTTTGCATCAATTGGGTTAAGTGCAGATTTTTCATCTTTAAAAAAAGGCGGTAAGATACTAATTATATTTTTAATAATAGTAGTTGGATTGTTAATATCTCAAAATATTGTTGGTGTAGGCATATCATATATTATGGGAGCAGATCCATTGCTTGGTATGCTTAGCGGTTCGATAACGATGAGTGGTGGACATGGAACAGGTGGTGCATGGGCTGACAAATTTATTAAGGATCCTTATAATTTTTCTGCGGCAACAGGTGTTGCTATGGCATGTGCTACATTTGGGCTTATTATGGGTGGGCTTATTGGAGGACCTGTTGCAAGATTTCTGATAAAAAGAAATAATCTCAAGTTACCAGAAAAAAATACAAATGCTTTAGATAACAGCGACATAAATGGATTTGAGACACCAACAAAAGAAAGGCTTATAACACCTATTAGTTTTATTGAATCTTTAGCGTTAATTTCTGCTTGCTTATTAATAGGCAAGGTTTTAGAGGATATTATGAAAGACATCGTACCCGGTCTTAATCTGCCAACATTTGTTTATTGTCTTTTCATGGGTGTAGTTTTAAGAAATGTATTATCTGTATTGAATATACACCAAGTGTTTGATAGAGAGGTGTCTGTATTAGGCAATGTGTCTTTGTCTTTATTTCTTGCATTTGCTATGATGACACTAAACTTGTGGGAGCTATTCGCACTTGCGTTGCCTTTAGTCGTAATATTAGGAGCACAAGCGGTATTAATGGTTCTATATGCAATATTTGTTACATTTAGAATTTGTGGAAAAGATTATGATGCTGCTGTTCTAGCTGCTGGACATTGTGGCTTTGGTCTTGGTGCAACGCCAACGGCTATGGTAAATATGCAAACTGTTACTTCCCATTATGGTCCAAGTCATGTAGCATTTGTTATAGTGCCACTAGTTGGGGCATTTTTTATAGACATTATAAATGCAATCATAATTCAAGGTTCACTAGAAATATTAAAACTTATTATGTAAAAAGCATATATTGTATTATAATTTGAAGCTAGAGATAATTAATCTTTATCATCTCTTATAATTCTAACCTCTTGTATTCCATATAGCGTTTTGAAATAAACAATAACATAGAATACGAGAATTACAAACCCAAGAAATACTGATAATCTTAATAAAGCACCAAAAATAAATAAGCCAAAAAAGCAGTTTTTAAACTCGCTTTTTTCTGTAACATAACTCAATTCTTTTAGATAAAAAAATAAGCTAATAAACGAAAATATTAAAATAAACACGGACATTCCTATCAATGTAGCATCACTACTTAAGTTATTAATGCCTAAAAAAAATAATATAAAAGACAAACCTAAACCACCAAATGAATACCAATAGAATTTAACTAATTTTTTGTCTTGCGATAAATCAGCCAAATGCTTTGTTATTTTGAATTGCATAATAAATGCAATAAGTAATGGAAACAACAACGGAGAAAAAAACAAGCAAACAAGCATTATTGTAATTCTACTTCTAAATACTTTAATATCTTCAATTTTGCAATATCTTTCTCCATGTGATATGGTTAATTTTGTGATGCTATTCCACATTCTGCTTAAAATATTTATCAAAATACTATTTCTTTTTTTCTGTTGGTTGAGACAAATTTCTTTTTCTTCTCCATTGGAATCTACTTGATTATCAAAACAAATTATTATATTGACAGGAATCTTATCACATAGATCAAATTCTACTTTGCAACCAATAAGACTATTATCTTTTAATTCAAATAAATTTACAATATTTGTCATGAAAAGTTGATATTTTTTGTTATTAGATTCTATAACGCCATACTTTGATACTATACCTTCCATGTTTCCCTTTACCACATATAGAATGCTGTATTATACAAAATTTTTATTCATTCAGGCTTAACTTCAATTTATATGTTTTACATGTAAAAAGTCTAATGATATTAAACTCTTTGTAGCACATTTTATATTTAAAATGATATTTTTTAGCTATAATAACGGCTTTATAGTTATGAGAGTATTTTATATATTTATCTTGTTGCTTTATATTTAGGAGTTTCTGTGAACTTATTCGCTAAGCATTTTCCATATGTGCAAAAGAATTTTAAAAGTTATGCAAATATAGTTGTGTGGGGTATAGGTGCAAACATCGGAAATTGTATAAAAACATTTGAGAAGCTTTTTACAACTCTAGCAAATAATCCGAACATACAGATACATAGCACAGCATATATATACAAAAATCCAGCCTTTGGATATAAATTCCAACCAGATTTTTACAACACAACAATAGTTTTTAGCACAACACTTTGTGTTAGAGCAATATTTTCTTTAATGTTTTATTTTGAAAGAAAATTTGGCAGAGGTAGGATAAGGGATTTTAAAAATGCACCTAGGAAGCTAGATATTGATTTAATTTTCTATGCAAACAAGCATATTAACTCCAAGCATATGATACTACCACATAAAGATTATCATAACCGCGACAGCGTGTTATTACCTCTTAAATTTCAATTAGGTTTAGTTTAATGAAGCTTTATACTTATTCAGGAGAAACACCACCAGAGGCATTAAAGAAAGCACAGAGTGCCCATGGTGATGAAGCGTTAATAATAGATAGTAGGGAAATTAGAAAAAAGACTTTGACAGAACCGGGGTTATATGAGGTTGTGGTAGCAGTACAGGAACAGGATAATGTAGAAAAGAAAGAACAAGACACTATAAATCCTCGCTCGAACAGCATTCAACAGAGATTAGATGATATAGCACAAAGAGAACTTGAAAGAAAAAGAGCTCAGAAAAAACTAGATATGTTTGATGATAACATAAGCAGACAATTAAGTATGGCAGTCAAAGAAATATCAGAGCTATCTAATGGAGTAGATTCAGATGATATAAAGCTAGATTTTAGTCCAACAGCAACCAACAGATTACAAAGACAGAATTCCTTGCAATCCCAAAATCAACCAATAGTTCAGCAAGCAACAAGCACACTAGAGACACTAAACAAAAGAATAGGAACAAAATTACAAGAAAAACACACTAGTATAGAAAATTCTGATACCTTGAGAGATATTAAACAAGAATTAGATAAACTAAATGATAAACTAAAATTAATACAAAATATGGTATGGGAAGATAGAAGTCCAAAAAATGAGGGCTTGAATATACCCCATGAATTTGCAGAAATATATCGCATAGCAAAAACTAGCGGAATTATAAAAACTCACCTTGATGCCATTATGAGTCTTAGTTTGGATCTTATGCCACTTAAAATGAGAGAAAATTCTCTAACAATTAAGAGATACTTTAGGGAAGTGTTAAGAAAAATGATATATTGTCGCCCAGAAAGTAAAGACATGACAAAAAAAATCATGATGCTTGTAGGTCCAACAGGTGTTGGGAAAACCACAGCATTAGCAAAATTAGCTGCAAGATTTTCACTTGAGAAAAAAGCAAAAGTAGGCATTATAACACTTGATAGTTACAGAATAGGCGCATTAGAACAGCTTGAATGGTATGCAGAAAGAATGCGTATAAGCATACAAATGGTAATGGCTCCAGAGGATTTTTTAAAGGCATTAGATTCTTTGCGTTATTGCGATTACATATTAGTTGATACTGCAGGAAGAAGTCAAAATGATAGTGAGAAAATAGAACAGATTAAAAAATATTTACAAGGTGACTATAAAATAAATACCTCTCTTGTAATGAGTGCTACAACTAAATTTGAAGATCTCAAAGATATTTATGAAGCATTTGGTATTTTAAATCTCGATACACTGATATTTAGTAAGCTAGATGAAAGTAGGGGGCTAGGCAATATATTTTCGCTTGCATATGAAACCAAAAAACCAATTAGCTATTTTTCTGTGGGACAGGAAGTCCCAACTGATTTAGTGGTAGCTACAAATGAAGCTCTTGTGGATTGGCTATTAGATGGCTTTATAAATCCAAACAAATAACTTATGGAATCTATTAAGATTTTTAATTGAAAATTATAAGAAAAAGTAGCGTAACTTTATAGATAGCTCAAACAGATTTCATATTTCACACAACAAATAGCAAACATTGCAATAATTCAAGCATGTGATTGCTTGTGCTTTATCCATTCACTAAGTCTTGCTACATATGTCCAAAATAAAGGTATGAAGAATATAGCAATAAAGGTTGCCGCCATCATGCCACCAATAACACCCGTTCCTATAGCATGCCTGCTAGCACTTCCAGCACCACTACTCAAAGCTAAAGGCAATACACCAATGCTAAATGCTAGTGAAGTCATAATTATAGGACGGAACCTAAGTTTTGCTGCTCCTATTGCAGATTCCACAATACTCTTACCTTCTTTTTCCCTTAAATGTTGTGCAAATTCAACAATCAATATTGCATTTTTTGCGGACAATGCGATAAGCATCACAAGTCCTATTTGAAAGTATATATCATTGTCTAACCCACGCAATGTTGTTGCTACAACAGCACCAAAAACTGCAAAAGGAACAGCACTGAGAACCGCCAATGGCATAATCCATCTCTCATACTGGGCACATAAAATCAAAAATACGAATATAAGCCCAAATATAAATGCTAATGCACCTGTACCACTTGCATTCTTTTCTTGATAGCTAGAACCAGAGAAAGCTATTGTATATCCATCTGGCAACACCTCTTTAGCTACTTCCTCGATCACACGCAAGGCATCGCCACTAGAGTAACCTTCCGCCTCATTAGCATTACCAACAACATTTGCACTAACAAAGAGATTGAATCTATTTACTATATCAGCACCAATTACACGCTCAAAATGCACTAAAGAGCTTATAGGTATTAAATCCCCTTTATCAGATTTTACAAATATACGACTTAAATCTTCTGGAGATTCTCTAAACTCACTTTGTGCTTGTATATTAACTTGATAAGTTTTGCCATATAGATTAAAATCATTTACATATTTTTTACCAAATGTGCTCTGTAATGTTGTAAAAACATCATCAATATTAACACCCATAGCCTTAGTTTTTTCTCTATCAAGTGTAATGTGATATTGCGGTATATTCGCACTAAATAGACTCCTAACTTTTGTTAATTCTTTTCTTTTGTTTGCCTCTGCTACAAGCAAGTTTGTATATTTCTCTAAATCCTTGATACTTCCACCACTTCTGTCTTGAACATATATTTCAAAACCACCAATTGTTGATAAACCACTAATTGCAGGTGGTGTTGTAGAAAGAGAAAAAGCATCAAGATTTTGGTTAAATACACCCATCATTTCACTAGATATTTTACTAGCACTATCTTTTCTTTCGTCCCAATCCTTTAGACTACTAAATATAACTGCACCACTAGATCTAGCAGAACCAGCTAACATGTCATATCCAGCAATAAGAAAATTAGAATCTACATTCGGATTCTGTTCTAAAATATTTAAAGCCTTTTTGCCTTCCTCAATAGTTCTTGATAGCGATGAAGCTGGTGGAAGTTGGATAAAACTCATCATCTCTCCCTTATCTTCACTTGGCACTAAACTCTTTGGTAACTTTGCAAACAATCCCCAAGAAACTGCAACAATTGCAATAAAACATAATACAAGTATTAATCCATGCCTTAATGCTCTAACAATCTGTTTGCCAAATCTAAATGTAAGCAAATCAAAAAAATCATTAAATTTTTTTACAATAAGAAATGGTTTTGGCTCTTTTGCTTTTAGTATGCTGACACATAAAGCAGGTGTAAGCGTCAAAGCAACAAACCCAGAAATTACAACAGAAATTACTATCGTAATTGCAAATTGTTTGTAAATTGCACCGCTAAAACCGCCTATAAATGCCACAGGTATAAATACAGAGCAAAGCACAAGCACAATCGCCACAACAGGACCTTGTATCTCGCTCATAGCTTTAAGGGTAGCTTCTTTAACAGAATACTTTTCTCCATTTTCATGTGTTTCTGTATGTAAAATTCTTTCAACATTTTCAATCACTATAATAGCGTCATCTACCACTATACCAATAGCAAGTATCAAACCAAATAAGGTTAAAAGATTGATTGAAAATCCTAGCACATACATACCAGCAAAAGTTCCTATAATAGATACAGGTATAGCAATTACTGGTATAATTGTCGCACGAATATTTTGTAGGAAAAAATACATTATTATGATAACAAGAACAATTGCTTCTATGAAAGTTTTTCTAACCTCTTTTATAGAGATTTTAACAAAGCTTGTTGTATCATACACATTCTTATACCCTAGTCCATTAGGAAAACTTTTTGATAATTCCTGCATCCTTTTTTCAACACCATCTGCTACATCCAACGCATTAGCACCGGGCTGCAAAGAAACACCAAATGCAGTCGCATTTTTTCCATTTAAAAGAGGGCTAACGCTGTAATCTTTCGCTCCCAATTCTATTGTAGCTATATCCTTTAGACGCAAAGAAGAGCCATCTGGATTTGAACGAATTATAATATTTCCAAATTCTTCTGCACTAATGAATCTGCCCTGTGTTGTTATAGAATATGTAAAAGCCACCTTATTTTTCATTGGTTCTTGCCCAAACGAACCAACTGCAAACTGCGAATTTTGCTCTGAAATCAATTTTGTTATTTCTGATGGAGTGAGATTGTTTTGTGATAATTTCTCTATATCAAGCCATATTCGCATAGAATAATCTTGTTGCCCAAACGAAGTTACATCTCCAACGCCGGGCACTCTTTTTAATTCGTTTATAATATTTAAGATTGCATAATTTGCAACAAAAGTTTGAGAGTGATTTGGATTATTAGAAAACATAGCATATACAGACAATAAAGTAGAAGATCTCTTGCGCACATTGACACCTACCCTTTGAACTTCAGAAGGCAACTGACTAAGAGCTGATTGAACTCTATTATTAACATTCACTAAAGCCATATCCGCATCTATATCATTACTAAAATATACACTTATATTAAGACTACCACTTGATGAAGAAGCAGACTTCATATAAATCATACCCTCTACACCATTTATGCTTTCTTCCAACACACTTGCAACTGTATTTGCAACAACTTCAGAGCTAGCACCACTATATGTTGCTTGAACAGAAATCTCATTTGGTAATACTTGAGGATATTCCTCTATTGCCAATATATATATAGATATAATGCCAACAAGCGTAACCACAATAGATAATACCATTGCAAAAATAGGGCGATTAATACAAAACTTTGACATAATCACCTCCGCTCTAGCTAATTTCTTTTGATTCTGTTCGTTGTTTAGAATCTAATGCTTTAATATTAACCAAAGAACCCTCATGAATCTTTGATAATTGGTTTGTAATTAGTATGTCACCCGGTTTTAATCCATCAAGAATTAATATTTTATTGTCTCTTAGACTTTGTCCCAAATTGACTCTGACAATATGTGCCTTATTGTCTTGTACTACAAAAACATAACTTCCTTGAGAATCCTGTAACAATGCACTTTGTGGTATTGAGATTGCATCTTGAACTTCAAAACCCTTTAATTTTACTCGAATAAACTCATTTGGCAATAATTTATGCTCCTCATTATCTACTATGGCTCTAGCTTTAATAGTTGATGTTTGAATATCAAGGACACTATCAACAAAATCTAGTTTTCCAACATTATTATACACATTTCCATTTGCAAGAATGAACTCAACCTTAATTTCATTATTTTCTAATCCTCTCATGAAATAATAATCATAATTTGGTATTGAAAACTCCGCATATATTGGGCTTAACTGTGTTATTGTTGTTAAAATATCCTGCCCATTATTACCAACAAGATTGCCAACATCATATTTTCTCATGCCAGTTCTTCCTCTTATATTTGCAATAACATCTGTATATCCTAGATCAATTTGTGCATCTTCTAAAGCAGCTTTAGTATTAGCAAGATTAGCTTGTGCTGATAAATAATTATATCGAGATTGATCGTATTGATCTATTGTATAAACTCCTTGTGAATACAGTTTTTCCACTCTTTTCCAATCTCTATTGGCTTTTACAAAATTGGCTTCTGATATATGATATTGTGCCTTTGCTTGATTAACTTTTGTTTGGTATCTAGCAGGATCGATTCTAAAAAGTAATTGCCCTTTTTCTACTATGTCGCCCTCATTGAAATATTTTGATAGTAAAACTCCCTGCACCCTTGCATATACATTTATGCTTTGTATGCTCTTTAATCTTGCCGGATATTCAAAGCTCAATGCTACATTTTGCAATTCTATACCAGTGGTAGCTACATTTATCGCATTAACTTGATTCTCCTGTTGCTTTGAATCCGAACAAGCAAGAAGTATAAGACCAATATTAAAAAATATAAATAAAACTAACGCATTTATAATCTTTTTGCTAAAACAAAATATCCCTTTCCTTTGCATTCAATATCCTTTATATTTACTAATAAATTTATCGTTAATTTCGATTGCAATTTATCTTAAAGTAACACAAAATTAAAACTTAAATTTAACAAGTATATAACAAAAATCTTAGTAAAGTAAAGCCAAGACAAGCAGTATTCACTCAACTAAATACAATAACATTTTCAAATAAATACAATATTATATACAACTGTATATTTAAATTGATACAACACGAACAATTGAAGTTATGCTAATCAATACATTATTTATGTGAAACTGACTCATAATTGTATCAAATAAATTATAATAGTCTAAAATTTATATGGATTATTTATCAAGACAAGCGACATCAAAGCAGAAAATGCCGCCTTATTCAATTAAGGATCATCATGAAATTTAGATTTAGTCTAATGTGTATGGTTACGGGGGAGGGATTTGAACCCCCGACCTTTGGGTTATGAGCCCAACGAGCTACCTGACTGCTCTACCCCGCGATAAAATACATCACAAACAAAGCTTAGTATATAAAATAGTTCATAACAAAATATGGCTGGGGTACAAGGATTCGAACCTCGGAATGCCTGGACCAAAACCAGGTGCCTTACCGCTTGGCGATACCCCAATCTCCGAAAATAAATAGGGCACAATTGTAACATACTTTTACTAAAAAGTCAAATAAAATTGATATAATTTCAGTATAAATTTTTAATTAGGGGCTATATCAATGTATCAACAACGCATGAAAGAAGCAATTAAAGCAATTAAACAAGGAGAGATGATTATAATTATGGATGATGAAGATAGAGAAAATGAAGGTGATTTGGTTATGGCTGGAATTTTTTCTACGCCACAAAAGATAAATTTTATGGCACAAGAAGCAAGAGGGCTCATTTGTGTTTCAATAACAAAAGATATAGCACAAAAGCTTGATTTATCTCCAATGGTACAAAATAATAATAGCAACCATGAAACTGCATTTACAATCTCAATAGATGCTAAGGAGGCAAAAACAGGCATATCTGCATTTGAGCGAGATATGACTATCAAACTCATGTGTGATAACAACACTACACCAAATGATTTTGTAAGACCGGGGCATATTTTTCCCCTTATAGCAAAGGAAGGTGGAGTGTTAGTTAGAACAGGGCATACAGAAGCAAGCGTAGATATTTGTCGTTTGGCTGGAGTTTTGCCTGTTAGTGTGATTTGTGAGATAATGAAAAAAGATGGGACAATGGCTAGACGCGGTGATAAATTTTTGATCGATTTTGCCAAAGAGCATAACTTAAAAATCTTGTATGTATCAGATATTATTCAATATAGGTTAAATTTTGAGAATCTCTTGCATGAAATTTCAAGAGAAAAAGTAGTTTTTATGAATTCGAAATGCGAGAAAATTACTTTTTCAGATCATCTAGATAAAAAACATATTGTATTTAGATTTACTGGTGGTAAATGTGAAACAAATGAAGAATGTATAGAAAAATATATAAATAATAGGACAATTAAACCAGATTATGATTCCAATAAGCATGATAAAAATGAAGGCGTATTGATTAAATTTCATAATATGAAAAGCGATCTAGAACTATTAGAGGACACAGATGAATTTATAACTCTTTTAAAAAGTATTGA
The DNA here is from genome assembly GCA_029264775.1 of Helicobacter sp. Classification (GTDB taxonomy): domain Bacteria; phylum Campylobacterota; class Campylobacteria; order Campylobacterales; family Helicobacteraceae; genus Helicobacter_A. Next base: position 24,635 of record JARHYT010000018.1, read on the forward strand.
AAAACTAAGAGAAGAAGGTGGCTTCTTAATATTCTTAAACACGGAATCTAAACAAGATGGAGATATAAAGGATTTTGGTGTTGGGGCACAAATTCTAAAAAGATTGGATGTTGAAAACTTCAGATTGCTTAGCTCAAGCAAAAATGAATATAATGCTCTTAGGGGCTTCAATTTAAGGCTAATTGAAAAAATTGAAGTTTAACTTATATTGAATTTATATCATTATAAAGTTATTTTAATAAAAAAATAAAAAAATATTGACTTATTATCATTTAATATGATATAATGATAAACGATAATTTACTAGTGGAGTAAATTACAAAATTTTTTAAATGGGAGAGTGTTATGTTGTCAAAAGATGTTATAAAAAAATTGAACGAGCAAGTTGCGAAAGAAATGTATGCTTCAAACCTATACTTAAGCATGAGTTCTTGGTGTTTTCACAATAGATTTGATGGTGCTGGGCAATTCCTATTCACACATGCTGGGCAAGAAAGCGATCATGCAAAAAAGCTTATTACTTATTTGAATGAAACAGATTCCGCCGTTGAATTACAAAGCATTGAAAAACCCAGCTCAACTTTTAAAAGTCTGATTGATGTTTTTGAGCAAACTTACGAACATGAATTGTCTATAACAAAATCAATTAATGAGCTTGTAAGTTTCATGCTTGAAACAAAAGATTATTCTACATTTAATTTCCTACAATGGTATGTTGCTGAGCAACACGAAGAAGAAGCTTTGTTTAGAGGCATTATTGACAAAATCAAATTAATCGGGGAACAAAATCACGGGCTTTATTTGGCAGATCAATACATAAAAAGTCTAATTGGTAAATAACTCAGGCTATATGGGACATGATATTCAAATAAGTATTATGTCTCATTAACAAAAGCTATTAAAATCCTACAGATTCCAATGAATCATACATCCTTAATCTTTTGGAGTGCACGATTACTACAAAAAAACAAACAAAATAAATATACAACTTGTTCTGCCAATACCGACTATATTTATGTCATTTTTTGCCATTTCAAACTTATATTTTTTATTTTAAACATTCATTTTTGTAGTTTTTAACTCATTAACTATTGTAACTAAGAGATAAATTTGCTACAATGTCAAGATATTTTGATTTTTGTTTATCATATTAGTGTATGAGGATATGTTATGGAAATAATGCCAGACTATGAGGTTATGATTGTTGTTTTTGTGGTCTTTTTAGTTACCATGTTTATGCTTAGTAAATTTGTTTTTAACCCCCTAATCTCATACATGGATAAAAGAGAACAGAAAGTTACAAGCGATCTAGAGCTAGTCAATAAAGATGATAATGAGCTACTGCGTATTGAACAAGAAATTCATGATATTCTATCTGAAGCTAAAGCAGAGGCTTATTCTGCAAAAGAACAGCAAATGGAAGAAGCAAAAAAAATAGCGAATGAGAAGATAGAAAAAATCAAGTTAGAGAATAAAGAAAAAATGGAAGCTTTCATGCTAAAGATTCAAGAAAATAGAGAAAGTATAAAAGATGAGTTACGCAATAGTTTTGTTGGCTTAGATTCTATGGTGGCTGAAAAGATAAAAAATATCTAAATTAAGGGGATTATATGCGGTATATTTTGTTTGCATTGACTACGCTTGTTGTATTTAATGTATCTTATGCTAGTAGTGGGGCTGTGGATATATCCAAAACCGATATAGTTGAACGACTTATTAACTTTGCTATATTTGTGGCATTAATGTGGTACTTGTTGGCAGATAAAGCAAAAAAAATATTATCGGACAGGAGCAATTCAATATCAGAGAGGCTTTCTCAAACTCAGAGTAAAGTAAGAGAAGCTAGAGAAAAGAAAGAAAGAGCGTTAAAGCGTCTAAAAGAGGCGAGAGAACAGGCTATAGAAATTTCAAATATTGCTAAAAAAGAAGCTAATATGTCAGTCCTACAAATAGAAGAAAAGACGAAGGAACAAATTTCTAACCTCATAAAAGCAAATGATGAAGCCATAGAATTTCAAGAAAAACTTCTGCAAAAACAGCTTATAGCAGAAATCCTGCAGGAAATCTTTTCTAGTAAAGCTTTAGAGCTAGATTCCTACGATTATGTAAGTATTTTAGAGAAAAAGGTTGTGTAAATGCAAGAAAATGTCATAGCTAGAAAGTATGCTAAAGCTCTGTCTAGTGTGTGCAGTACAGATGAATTAACGGAAGTGTATGATTCTTATGCCGAAATTAGTCAAGCATTTAGTATAAAAAAGTTCCATTATATTATTAATTCTAGGATAATTTCTAAAGATGAAAAAAATTCTCTTGTGAGGTCTTTTTTGAATAGAGATATTAGCGAGTATTCAGCTAGACTATTGTCTATACTGGTAGATAATAATAGAATATCTTTATTGCCATTTATCGTGCTAGAGATTAAGAAGATTATTAATTCAAGAAAAAAGATTTATAACGCGACTTTGTATGTAAAAGCAGAACTTGATGAAGTATATGTGTTTAAGATTCAAAGCAATCTTAGCAGAAAACTTGGTGCTACTCTCAATGTTACTCAGCACATAGATTCCAATATAGATGGGATCAGGCTTGAAGTAATTGATTTGGGTATTGAAATTTCATTTCTAAAAAATAGATTCACACAAGAATTGAAAGAATTTATTTTAAAAGCAGTTTGAAAGAAGGAGTTATATGAATACAGCTAAGCTAAAACCCGAGGAAATAAGCTCTATTATACGGGAAAGAATAGAAAAATTTGACATAAGAGTGGATATAAGTCAAGTAGGAAAAGTAACTAGTTATGCGGATGGTGTTGCTAAAGTATATGGCTTAAACGACATTATGTCATACGAAATGGTAGAATTTGATACAGGTGAAAAAGGTTTAGCACTGAATCTTGAAGAAGGAAGTGTTGGGATTGTTGTGCTTGGTAATGGCAAGGGTATAAAGGAAGGAACAACCGTTAAAAGACTAAATCGCTTGATGAAAATCCCAGTTGGAGATGGTATTGTGGGGCGTGTTGTTAATACATTAGGTGAACCATTAGACGGAAAAGGCGAAATTGTATCTAGTGAATATAAATTTATAGAACAAAAAGCACCCGGTATTATGCAAAGAAAAAGTGTTCATGAACCCTTACAAACAGGTATTAAAGCAATTGATGCACTTGTGCCAATTGGTAGGGGTCAAAGAGAATTGATAATCGGCGATAGACAAACAGGCAAAACAACTGTTGCAATTGATACGATAATCAACCAGAAAGGTCAAGATGTTTTTTGTATTTATGTGGCAATCGGACAAAAGGAGTCTACCGTTGCACAGGTAGTCCGCAAACTCGAGGAGCATGGTGCAATGGAATACACAATTGTTGTTAATTCTCCTGCTAGTTCTAGCTCTGCTATGCAATATTTAGCTCCTTATTCTGGTGTTACTATCGGTGAATATTTCAGAGATAATGGAAAACATGCACTTATAATATATGATGACTTGACAAAGCATGCTGTTGCATATAGAGAAATGAGTCTTATTCTTAGAAGACCTCCGGGCAGAGAAGCTTTCCCCGGAGATGTATTTTACATACACTCAAGATTACTTGAAAGAGCAGCTAAACTAAGTGATGAGCTTGGAGCTGGTTCTTTAACGGCATTACCTATTATTGAAACACAAGCTGGAGATGTTTCTGCGTATATTCCTACAAATGTTATCTCTATTACTGATGGGCAAATATTTCTTGAAACTGACCTATTTTTCTCTGGTATTAGACCGGCTATTAATGTTGGTTTATCTGTTTCTCGTGTTGGAGGTGCAGCACAAATTAAAGCGACAAAGCAAGTAGCAGGAACACTTAGACTAGATTTGGCTCAGTTTAGAGAATTACAGGCATTTTCACAATTTGCATCAGACCTAGACGAATCAAGCAGGAAGCAATTGGAGAGAGGGCAAAAAATGGTAGAGGTTTTAAAACAAGGACCATATAGTCCTCTACCAATAGAAAAGCAAGTTATAATTATATATGCTGGTGCTAAGGGATTCCTAGATGATGTACCTGCTAACAGAGTAGTTGAATTTGAAAAACAGCTATACCCTTTTATTGAAGCAAAATATCCTAGTTTGTTTGAGGATATAAAAAACAAAAAAGCTTTAGATAAAGAGATAGAATCTACTTTAAGCAAGGCATTAAGCGAGTTTCAATCAAGTTTTGCAATCTAAATAAGATTATGTAGGTGTTATTATGGCGAATGGACTAAAGGAAATTAGAAAAAAAATATCTAGTGTAAATAACACTAAAAAGACGACTCGTGCTATGAAATTAGTTTCTACCTCTAAACTCAAAAAAGCTGAAGAGATGGCAAGAAGAGCGAAGGCGTTTGCTAACAAACTCAATGAAGTGTTTTATGATATTATGGATAGGATTAGACAAAGTGGCATAACAAATATTGATAGCAAATTCTTCCATAACACTGATCCCAACGAAGTTAAGGTGGTTGATATTATATTTGTAACTGCCGATAAAGGATTATGTGGCGGCTTTAATAGTATTACCATGAAAGAAGTATTGCGTCTAAGGGATGAATATCAAAGTAAAAAAATCCAAGTTAGATTTAGGTGTGTTGGCAAAAAGGGTAATGCTTTTTTTATGTTCAATAAAATCAAACTTGAAGATAGCATAGCCGATCTGAGTTCATCACCAAATTATGAGCGTTCTAGTGAATTTGTTGAATCTGCTGTTAAAGATTTTTTAGATGGGAAAACGCAGGAAGTTATTATTGTGCATAATGGCTTCAAAAATCTAATTTCTCAAGAATTAAAAAGTGTAAAGATACTGCCTCTTATTCCAGACATGAGTGTTCTAGACAAAAAGGATATTACACCTCATGTTTTGAATATATCTCCAGAAGACGAGGAAAATGTGATTTTAGATGAACTAGCTAAAAAATATGTAGAATACAACATGTATTATGCGTTAGTAGATTCTTTAGCAGCTGAACATAGTGCTAGAATGCAAGCAATGGATGCCGCAACAAACAACGCCACAGAGCTAGTTAAAACTCTTACTATTTCCTATAACAAGGCTAGGCAAGAAGCGATTACTACGGAATTGGTTGAGATTAACGCCGGTGCAGAGGCTATGAAATAAATTTGAAAGGAGCTATAAATATGAGTAAAGTTGGTAAAATCACGCAGGTTATGGGACCTGTTGTTGATGTTGAGTTTGATGGCTATTTACCAGAAGTTAATGAGGCAATTGATGTAAGCTATAAGTTTGATGAATATACTAAAAAACTTGTTTTGGAGGTTGCAGCACACCTAGGAGATAATGTTGTAAGAACTATTGCTATGGATATGACAGAAGGTCTAACTAGAGGACAAGAAGCTGTTGCTCGTGGCTCTATGATAGAAGTGCCTGTTGGAGAACAAGTGCTTGGTAGAATATTTAATGTCATAGGTGAAGTTGTTGATGATGGAGAACCTGTTAAATCTTCTGTTAATTGGCCCATACATAGAGAATCTCCAAGCTTTGATAATCAAAGCACAAAAACAGAAATGTTTGAAACCGGCATTAAAGTTGTAGATTTGCTTGCACCATATTCAAAAGGTGGTAAGGTAGGATTATTTGGTGGTGCTGGCGTTGGCAAAACGGTTGTTATCATGGAATTAATCCATAATGTTGCATATAAGCATAGTGGGTATTCTGTTTTTGCAGGAGTTGGAGAGAGAACTAGGGAAGGTAATGACCTATACCATGAAATGAAAGAGAGTGGTGTTTTAGACAAAGTTGCCCTTTGCTATGGACAAATGAATGAGCCACCGGGTGCTAGAAATAGAATTGCTTTTACTGGTTTAACAATGGCAGAGTATTTCAGAGATGAAATGGGGCTTGATGTGCTAATGTTTATTGATAACATATTTAGGTACGCACAATCTGGTGCTGAAATGTCAGCACTTTTAGGCAGGATTCCATCAGCTGTTGGCTATCAGCCGACTCTTGCTAGTGAAATGGGAAAATTGCAGGAGCGTATTACTTCTACAAAAAATGGTTCTATTACATCCGTTCAGGCTGTTTATGTTCCAGCAGATGATTTAACAGATCCTGCACCAGCTTCTGTTTTTTCTCACCTTGATGCTACAACTGTTTTAAATAGAAAAATAGCTGAAAAAGGCATTTACCCTGCTGTAGATCCTCTTGATTCTAGCTCAAGAATACTTGATCCTCAAGTAATAGGGGAAGAACATTATAAAGTTGCTACAGGGATTCAACAGGTATTGCAAAAATATAAAGATTTACAAGATATTATAGCATTACTTGGTATGGATGAATTATCAGAGGAAGATAAAAGAGTAGTAGAAAGGGCAAGAAAGATTGAAAAATTCCTCTCACAACCTTTCTTTGTTGCTGAAGTTTTCACAGGTAGTCCGGGAAAATATGTTAGCTTGCAAGAAACTCTTGAAGGATTTAAAGGTATCCTAGAGGGTAAATATGATCATATACCAGAGAATGCTTTCTACATGGTGGGAAATATTCAAGAGGTTATTCAAAAAGCAGAAGATATGAAACAAACTAAATAATAGGAATGCTTATGGAAGAATTTCAATTAGACATTGTTACTCCCTATGGTGAGATATTTAATGGCAAGGTTACTTCTGTTTATTTGCCGGGTAAAAATGGAGAATTTGGTGTTTTGCCCGGTCACTGCGATATGCTATCACTTTTACAAACAGGGGTGATTGATATTCGTTCTGAATCTGGGCACGATCTTGTTGCTATAAATTGGGGACATGTATCTATAAATGATGGTAAGGTTAGCGTCTTAGTTGATGGTGCGGTTTGTGTCCATGGCGGAGATAGTAAGGTATCTAAAGCCTTAGAGCAAGCTAAAAAGATTCTTGAAGAAGCCTCAAGTGATACCTCAATGATAGCTGGTGCCTTGCGTAAATTAGAAGAAGCAAATTAATTTCTCCCAATTAGGGTAATATCCAACTGCTTGTTTTGACAAAATAACTATGCAATCTACATGGCTTGCACTGCGGGTTACAATAGAATCTTTATTGGTTCTACAAGTTTATTAATGAAAATCGGTATTCATAAATTTGTTACCATAAAATCCTACATTTTAAATACCTTATTTATATTTTTTTAGTTACCATTACACAAAATATAGTAGGAGAAATTAATGGAAGTATTGCTTGCAGATAAATATGGTTTTTGTTTTGGTGTAAAAAGAGCTATAAAAATTACAGAGAAAATAGCAAAATCAAATCCAAATACACTAACCTTAGGACCACTTATACACAATCCGCTTGAAATTGAAAGATTACAAAACCAATTTGGTGTAAGAGTGCAGGAGGATATTAACAACTTGGGGGATAGCAAAAGCGTGATAATAAGAACACATGGTATTACAAAACAAAATCTTGAAACACTACAATCAAAAGGTGTGGAAATAACAGATGCCACATGTCCATTCGTTACAAAACCTCAACAAATTGTAGAGGAAATGAGTAAAAATGGATATGATATTATTATTTTTGGAGATTCTAACCATCCAGAAGTAAAAAGTGTTATGAGCTATAGTATAAAACCACCTATAGTAGTGAGTGATATAGAATCTTTGCAACAACTAGATAAGATACCAAAAAAAGTAGCAATAGTATCACAAACAACAAAACAAATCAAAAAATTCTTACAAATCGTGGAGTACCTCGTAAGCAATTCTCTTGAAGTCAGAGTATTCAATACTATATGCAATGCTACTTTTGAAAATCAAGAAGCCACAAGGAATCTAAGTCAAAAAGCAGATATTATGATTATTGTAGGAGGTAAAACATCATCAAATACAAAACAACTTTTTTATATAGCACAAAACCATTGCAAAGATAGCTACCTAGTAGAAAATGAATATGATATTCAACAATCATGGTTTGAGGGCAAACATCTATGCGGTATTAGTGCGGGTGCTAGCACACCAAATTGGGTTATAAAAAATGTTGAGAAAAAGATAAAAGATATAACTAATTAGAGAATTAGAAACACAAATACAAATTATTTAATAATATATAATTAGCAATATGTAATCAATATTATAAGATTATAAAAATCTCTGTTGCATATAAAATGACCCCATGGAATACCAATACTTTAACAACAATGATTCTATGTTTGATAAGATAAATACATCACATGATATACAAAGGCTATTGCTAATATGGTAACTATGGATATTCCGACATACCCCTTTTTGTAGGCACTTTATTGGCTATTGTGTGATAATGGTATTGTTGTATTTGCGACACAGCTTGCATGTTTTGTTACACTTACTGAAAAATATAACCTCTCATAGTTATTATGATATTGCTATTGATGGGCAGCCAAAAAACAATGCTATTACCATCGCTCTATGCAAGATATTTTTAGCTTTTGTTTTCAAGCGGGTTTTGTTATTGATGGATTTTATAAAGAATGCTTTTAGCCAAATAGAGAAATCCCTATCATTATGATTGTAAGAGCAAGAAAAATGCAAATTGCCTTACAAGGCAAAGATATTGCCTTGTAGAGATATTTACCTTGCTATTGCTATTTTATGCTTTATGCCATTTACAAATGGAGTTATAATTTATGTTTGGTATATTATTATTTTCTGTTTATATGGGTTTCAATATTTACATACACTCACAAAATTTCATGCTTATATATTTAACACAAAAAATTTGAAAAATAGCAGTGGCTAGTAAAGTTTTGCTTGTTATATTGAATAAATAACCATATTTAAAAATACAAGAAAAACTATTTATAATAAACACTTATAGAGTGTTATAGAATCCCAAAAACATAGAGCATTGCAAAGCCTATTTCATAGCCTTGAAGCAATGCTTAAAAACAGAGCTTTATATAGAGCTTATGCTAAAAAGCTTATAATCTCCTCTTTTGTGCCTTGAGTAAATCCCATTTTTTGTAATGTTCTCCCACTTGTAAAATAATCTTCATCATTATATGCTGATGCTATTGTAATACATGATTGTATAATTGGCACTTTAATGCCACAGGCTTTTGCTAATTCATAGCAAGGCACAAGCAAATAAGGCACATCTTCTGTTATATATCTTGCTTTAGAGCTATTTGGGGCACTATTAATCTTTTCATGTGTTGTTGATTTGCGGTTAAAGTCATATACGCTAGTTTCATTGCAACCATATAGGGCATTCATTGCTTCAAGCTCACTGCGTAGTTTTAGCCCAAGAGCCTCTCCAACCATAAGCCTTTCTAAATCCATTTTTGCGGCTGCATTTGCGGTTGCTTTGCTACAACAATCTTTATAATAGTTAAACTTTCCATCAAAGTTTTCTAAGATTCCCATATTAAGTGTTGTTAATAGCGGATGCCCACCAAAATTGATATTTTCAAGCCCTGCAACTATGGGGTTATCAAGCACTTCTATTTTAATTGGCATAATATTGCTTAGCATTTCTGCAAGAGCTTGTGTCTTTTTTGCTCTTGGGAATATGCTTAATGGTAAAAACTCTTTTATACCCATGATAGCTATACTCGCTTCTTTTACAATTCTACAAGCCCAAGGTATCGTAATGGCATCTACAAATGTAATATCTGTATTTGCCTTATTTGATTGCTTTAGCATTGCATTGAGTGTAAGCCCACCATAATTACCCGGCATAAGAATCACTTTTGCACCATCTTTTAAATAGGGTATCATATCTTTAAACAATATCTCTTGAGCAAAAGATGGGCATATCATTATATAAATATCGCTAAACTCCATAGCTTCTTGTATATTTGTTGTAGCAAGAGTAATTTGAGAAAAGCCGGGCAATATCATGGGGCATTGTGCTAGCTCATCTACTGCTTCAATGCCACCTTTTTGTTTTATGGCATTAATTTGTTGTGGAAAATTTGGCGAATCATATATACATACATTATGCCCCATTTTTGAAAAATGGTATGCAGCCGTTATACCGCCATTACCAGCACCGATTACAGAAATTTTAAACATATAAGCTCCTTAAAATAAAATATTAGACAATGTCAAAACAGAAATTGTTATAAGCACAATCCCTATAAAAAATGGAAGAATATGCTTTAACCATCTATTATAGGGTATATTGGTAAGAGAAAGTGCCCCGATTAAAACAACTTGTGTAGGTGAAATAAGATTCATAGTCTCTGCCCCAGCTTGTAATGCCATTGCAATATATTCTCTTTGCACACCTATAAATTCTCCTAATGGGGCAAATATTGGTATTGTAGCAGTAGCAAGCCCAGAAGAAGAAGGGATTAAGAATGATAAACCTATAAACAAGCAATATGAAATTGCTGGAAATAATACCCCATTTACTCCATCTAAAAGCCTTTCTCCTGCAT
>JARHYT010000022.1 GCA_029264775.1 Helicobacter sp.
TGCATACGATGATTCGTTTTTAAGATCATTGATAGCCCCCATTCTTATTTTAGCTTTTGTAATACCTGCCACTCTTCCTTCAACCTCATCATGTCCTTCTGTTTCACCAACAATTTTACAATTATAGTGTTTGCTACTTGCTATTGTGATACCTCGTGCATTATCATGAAGTGCTTTTGGTTTAAAATCTAGCAATACAGGTTCTGGATTGTTTCCAAAACAACCTATTCAAACTTATACATATGCCCATACCGCATGCCAACTGCGTGCTTATTTTATCACTTTTTTGTATGCTTCCATACTCTATCCTTACAATTTATGATTTCAAAATACAGGCTTTATGTATTTTGAGCGAGTATGATTCTACAAAAAACAAGTCAAGCCTATTTGTATTATCAAAAAGATAATAGTAGTCATACGAAGTATATAAAAATCCATCAAGTCGTGGTATATTTATATTATAAAATTAATCAATATTGCCTAGATAATCTTGTAGGGCTTTTGCCTTATGTTTTATGTTGTAATCTTCATTATTATATGAATATTGCATTGCAATAGCAGCACTCTTCGCACCTGATATGGTTGTAAAATATGGTATATTTGCGCGCAAAACAGCTTCCCTTATTAACCTTGCATCAGGCTTTGCTTTATTGCTACTTGTATTTACCACCATTGCTATTTCATGGTTTGCTATCATATCATTAATATGCGGTCTTCCCTCGCTAACCTTTAAGACTACACTAGCCTCAATCCCTGCCTCTCTTATAATCTTGCATGTACCACTTGTCGCTACAATATCAAATCCTACACTACAGAACACCTTTGCAAGACTAATTGCATGTTTTTTATCACTATTTCTCAATGAAATAAAAATTTTACCCTGTTTTGGTAATGGATTCCTACAAGAAGTTTGACTCCTATCAAATGCTTCTGCAAAATTTCTTCCAATCCCCATAACTTCACCTGTGCTTTTCATTTCTGGTCCCAAAAGTAAATCTGCACCGGGCAATTTATTGAAAGGAAAAACAGATTCTTTTACATTGCAATAATCAATCGATTTGTGAGTTATTATGCTACATAGTTTATTATTTAGATTTGCATTTGTTTCTCCAATACAAACATCTGAATCTAACTGCATAAAGCGTTTATCGTTTTGTGTTGCATTTTCAAGCATAGTTAATTTATTGCTTAAATCACCATCAATTGATATTAATCTAGCATTACTTGCTATCATTTGATATTTATCATAAAATTCCAATGCCTCTTGCAATATTGATTTTTGGTTATCAAGACTTAAAGCTTTATCACAAATATTGTTTTTTAAAGAATGATTCCACATAACCCTTGTAGCAACTTTTGCTAATGGTATGCCTGTTGCCTTGCTTACAAATGGCACTGTTCTGCTAGCGCGAGGATTAACCTCTATTAAATATAGCTCATCATTATATATCGCATATTGAACATTCATTAACCCTACTACACCAAGCTTTATAGCTATCTTAGCAGTTGTATCTTCAATTTCCCTTATAAATTCTTTGCCAATATTTATAGTAGGTAAAGAGCTTGCACTATCCCCACTATGTATTCCTGCTTCTTCTATGTGTTCCATAATTCCACCAATATACACACTTTTACCATCGCTAATACAATCCACATCAAGCTCAATAGCATATTCAAGAAACTTATCAATTAGCACTGGTGACTTATTGCTTACTGCTATTACTTCATCCATATAGCTTTTTAACTCTTCATTGTCATATATAATTCTCATGGCTCTACCACCAAGCACATAACTAGGACGAACAAGAACAGGGAAACCTATTTCATTTGCTATAGAATACGCTTGTTCTTTTTGTATCGCTATACCATTTTGAGGCTGCTTTAAGCCTAATTCATTTACGAATTTAGCAAATTTTTCTCTATCCTCTGCTGTGTCAATAACTTTAGCACTTGTGCCAATTATCTTGGCATTAATTTTTGTTAATAAATTTGCAAGTTTCAATGGAGTCTGCCCGCCGAAATGAACTATGATACCATCTGGATTTTCTCTCCCAATCACTGCTCTAACATGTTCAAAATCTATAGGCTCAAAATATAACACATCACTTGTATCATAATCTGTACTAACCGTCTCTGGATTACAATTATACATAATGCTTTGTATGCCTAAATCCGCCAAAGCGAAACTCGCATGAACACAACAATAATCAAATTCAATGCCCTGACCAATACGATTAGGACCACCACCAATAATCATAACCTTTTTGTGATTATTATCTAAACTCATATCTTTTTTTACAATATTAGATTCCGTACAAATAGAATCTATTTTATCAAAATTGCCTATACTAGAATAAAGATAGGGTGTTAAACTTGGAAATTCTGCAGCACAAGTATCTACTTCATTATATGTATGAATAATACCTAAATTGATTCTAGCCTGATATATTTCAGCCTCACTTATATCAAGATTTTCATTTTCTTTTAACCAAAATGCAATCATTTTATCACTAAAACCATAGCTTTTAATCTTTTTCATTAATGCCTTATTATTTAGTATATCTCCTATAATAAGATTCTCTGCATCAATGATCTCTTTTATCTCATTTAAAAACCATTTATCTATCTTGCACAGCTCATACATTTCATCAATACTAATACCTAGCCCAAATCCTTCCGCAATATACAGAAGTCTATTTGCATTTGGACGACGAATTTCTTTTTTAATCAACTCTATATCAGTGGAGATTCTATTAAATCCAAAAAGTTCTGTTTCTAAGCTGCATAATGCTTTTTGCAATGATTCCTTAAATGTTCCACCAATAGCCATAACCTCACCAATAGATTTCATAGCAGTTGTTAATGTAGAATTAGCATGCGGAAATTTCTCAAAGGTAAATCTAGGAATCTTAGTAACGATATAATCAATACTTGGTTCAAAACTCGCTGGAGTTCCTGTAATATCATTTTTAATCTCATCAAGCGAATATCCAACAGCAAGCATTGTGGCAACCTTTGCTATAGGATAACCAGTTGCCTTACTCGCTAAAGCAGAACTTCTTGAAACCCTTGGATTCATTTCAATAACCGTCATTCTGCCATTTTCTGGATTAATTGCAAATTGCACATTAGAACCGCCTGTATCCACACCAATTTCACGCAAGATTCTAAAACTTGCATCTCTCATTCTTTGATATTCTTTGTCAGTTAATGTTAAAGCAGGGGCTATTGTTATGGAATCTCCCGTATGTACTCCCATAGGATCAAGATTCTCAATGCTACATACTATTATGCAATTATCATTTTTATCCCTTATAACCTCCATTTCATATTCTTTCCAGCCAAGCAAAGATTCCTCTATTAAGATTTCATTGATAGGGCTTACCTCCAAACCATGTTTTGCAACTTCTTTAAACTCATCAATATTATATGCTACACCGCTACCACCGCCTGCTAAAGTAAAGCTAGCCCTGATTATTAATGGGAATCCTATCTCCTTTGCTGCTTCTAGTGCTTCTTCCTCCGTGTAGGCATAGCGAGATTTAGGTAAATCCATACCAATCTTTAGCATAGCTTCCTTAAAAGCCTGTCGATCTTCACCTTTTTTTATAGCTTCCGGATTTGCACCTAGAAATTTTATGTTATCTAACATGCCTTTTTCATACATCCTCATTGCAACATTCAACGCAGTTTGACCACCCATAGTAGGCAATATTGCATCAACCTTTTCTTTTTTAATAATATCTAGTATTATTTCCTCCGTAATAGGCTCAATATATGTTTTATCTGCAAAATCTGGATCTGTCATTATCGTTGCAGGATTTGAATTAATAAGTACAACACGATAACCTAAACTTTTAAGCGTCTTTACTGCTTGTGTGCCTGAATAGTCAAATTCACAGGCTTGTCCGATTATAATAGGTCCTGAACCAACTAATAAAATTGTGCTAACATCTAAAAGCTTTTTTGATTGAGTTTTATTGTCTGTATCCAAAAAAGATGGCATAAAATTCCTTTTGAAGTGCTTTATGTTACAAAATCTAATATTATACAATAAATTATTTAATGCTTATAGTTATGTATTTATTTCATAATGTTTCACGAGGACAAATTATAAGCCAATAAATAAAATAAATATAAAAAATGGATATTTTATTTTATATTATGATATAATTTTATAACTTACAATATAGATTCTATTTTATTGCAAAATAAAAAAGGATGTAAATATGAAAATATATTCAATTATAAATATACAAACAAAAACTATACTAACAATTGTCGCTGTTTTAATAAATATATGTTTAAACTTTGCATTTGGTAACGATCTTGATTTATCTAATTATGATTTTAAAAAAGAAAAAGAAGAGCGGATTCAAAAAGACTATAAAGAAGGTATAGCCAAAAAGCAAGGAGAGTTAAAAAAACTTGATATATCAGATATTGAGCGAACATATATGCTTGATTG